>JBCCIM010000035.1 GCA_039111535.1 Bacteroidota bacterium
ATCGAAGCCTGGCACGACATGGAGAAGGCGCTGGCGCGCCTGCCGGCGCGGACGCGAGCGGTTATCTGGCTCCACGACGTAGAAGGATTTACGCACAAAGAAATCGGACACCTGATGGGTAAAACCGCGAGCTACTCGAAATCGCAGATGGCGCGCGGATACCAGCGGCTGCTCAGCGCGAACGATGCGCAGCGGGCGGACGGTGCTGACAACCGCGATCGTCTTGCCGGCGACGCGCAGCAGCGGGAAACGCCGCCGGAACAAGAGACGACCAATGAAAGACAGAGCAACACAACGACCGGAATGGAGCGAAGCGCAGCTTTCCCGGCTGCTGGCGCACCGTGATGGCGAGCTGGAGGTTGCCGGTTATTGTTTGTCATGTGTCGCTGTTAGTTCTCACATACCATCAGAAATGCAGGCAAAGTACCTAAGAGACGCGTGTTTCCTGGCAAGCCGAGGACAAATCCCAGAGGAGATTGTCGTCGTAGTAGTGAAGGTGAGCCAGCGTACGGGCGGAAGCATTCTGGGCGACAAAACGCGTATGCAGCGCATTTCGCGCCACCCCAATGCCTTTGTACGCCCTTCCCCAAACCAGGGCACCCTCGGCGGCATCGCCCGCCGTACGCGCGAAGCCATGTTGCTCTGTGAAGCAGCCGGTTTTGATGTGATCTTCGTCGAAACCGTTGGTGTGGGCCAGGCTGAGTTTAGCGTGCACCTAATGGTGGATATGCTGCTGCTGTTACTGATCACGGGTGCAGGGGACGATCTGCAGGGAATCAAGCGCGGCATTATGGAAATGGCTGATCTGATTGTAGTCAACAAAGCAGACGGAGAAAATGCGTTGCCGGCACAAAGACTTGTAAAACTCATCCAGCAAGCAACCCATGTCTTACCGGATCCTCGGGACGACTGGTCTACAGCCGTTTTATCCGTTTCGTCGATAGAGCATGCCGGCTTCGAACAAGTAGCAACCGCGCTCAGTACGTTTGAAATGACCATGCGTGATTCGGGCGCATTGGATGTAACCCGCAGGCAGCAAGCGGTTGCCTGGATGCACCAGCACATCGATGAACAATTGCTTGCCCAACGCAATGGGCATGACGTGCTTTTGAATGAGATGGAAAATGCAGTTTCGGCCGGCAAACTAACACCTATGGAAGCTGCCAGAGCCGTTCTTGCACAAATCCTTAAACGTTAAGCCTTACGGTCGCTTCCAAGAATTATTGAAATCGTCCCCACTTCTTTTCGTAACCGTATTGCCCGGCTTTCAGGCATTAAAGCAGCGCACACGGGATGGCACACTCGTTGAATAGGGAGCACCTGCCCTACCATCCCCCCCCGAATCTTTGCTTCGTTGCATTGAAGCAGTAGCCCCCCAGCTAGCCTGTATGATTAAAAAGCCCAATGATAACAAATGGGTACGCCTGTTTGTCGTTATAGCCCTTTTTACCTCCCCTATCCTCTTTCAAGGATGCGACACCTTTGGAACTGAAACTACAGCATCGAATGAAGCCACAAATGCATTAACACCGCAAGCACCTGTATCTGCTGATCATCCCAAACTCCGCCACCCTCAGCTACTTGATCAAGCAAGGGGTACCGTAGATGGCGCCGGCAAAGGTGGAAGCGATCAAATCCATCTTATGCTGGCCTTCAACGGCTATGAAGCAGATGGCATTACCAAGCGTGTGATGAACAGATATGACGTCACCCGCCGGATCCTGAACAAGTACGAAGATGACATTCGCCTGAAAGTGCAGCTCAGCAAAGCCTTTGACGGGATTTCGATTAAAATCAACGACGAAATCATGGAGGACTTCCTCGCAGATCTTGCGCAAGACCCCGATTTTGCATGGGCAGAACCCGACGTTGATTTTGGCCAGCTATGGGTTATCCCCGAGAAAAAGGGGCATCATGAAGATCAACTTATTCCCTGGGGTATAGCCCGTATTGGTGGCGGCCTTGACAAGCCCAAAAACGACAAAAAAGTCCATGTTTACATTATGGACTCCGGGGTCTCCAAAGAAGACATTAACGTTGTTGAGCACAAAGACTTCACGATGCTTTTCCAGAATCGGGAAGAAGAGTACTGGGATGATGCTGTCGAGCAAACAACGCCTGTCTACGACCCAGACAATGCCGGCAATCCAGCTGACGAAAGCGGCCACGGCACGCACATCGCTTCAACACTCGGCGCCAAAGACGACAAAAAAGGCATGCTTGGCGCTGCTCCGAACGTCAAAATCCATTCATTAAAAGTGCTGACGGCAGAAGGACGCACCGACATTACGACGGTTACAGCTGCTGTTGACTACGTAACTGAGCAAAAGCTGGCGCATCCAGATGAAGCAATTATTGTCAACATGAGCTTTGGCATGGACATCGGTACGACGGCCTACAATAGTCTGGATGAAGCAGTTGCGCGCTCCATCGAAGCGGGTGTTGTGTACGTGGTATCTGCCGGCAACGACGGCCGCGATGCCAGCACGTACTCTCCTGCACACGTTGAAGGTGTAATCACGGTCGGTGCATACAATGAGTTTGATGCCTTTTCCAGCTTCTCCAACTACGGCGCTGTTGTTGACATCCTTGCGCCAGGGGAAAATATCCTTGCCCTATCTCACCTGAAGCATGACGTAGACCATAAAGAGCACGTATTAAACAGCGGCACCTCCTTTGCAGCGCCGCATGTGACAGCAACAGCCGCGTTCTACATGGGCCAGCATCCGAAAGCAACACCGGCTGAAGTTAAAGAAGCCATCATCGCAAATGCACGGACAGGCATCAAGGGCACGCCACCTGCTACCACCAACCTGACTGTTTATGCCGGCGACTTCAGCCGGGACAAAAAGAAGGACAAGCCTTTCAAATTCAAAAAAGCCAAATACGACGAGAAAAAACAAACGCTAAAAATTGAGGGCGAAGGTCCAAGATTGGAGCGTATCGTGCTGCACGATGGGAATGACCAGGTACTTGCAGAAACCTCTACAGGCTTTGAACACAAATGGAAAGTTGAACTGGAAGAGGTAGAAGCTGTGCCATGTACAATCAGCGTCACCTTAAACGGCGAAACGCAAACACAAGCAGTCGAACACCGACCCGGTTCTTGTACCAATTAATGCGCAAATACTGCAGATCGAAATACGCAAACCGTGCCCGACTATCCTGTTTAGTCGGGCACGGCTATTTTCCGTGTTAATGGAGTGTAAATATATTTGAATAAACACGCGACAACGAGCCATCCCCTTGTCCACAGCATAAAATTTTTTCGTAGTAAAGCCTGTGCGCACCGCTCACAGCTCCCCAGGGCGCTCCGTGTGAGAACACACTTGGGAAAACCGTCAGGGTATCTACTCTAGACTCACCCGGCAAGACGAGAAAATTGGCTATGCCCGCAACACAACCCCAGCCGCGATTGAAGGCTGAGCCTGTACTATCATCTTCGACATATTCAAAACCGAAAACCGGAATCTTGGTATCCAGATTACACCGATCCAGGTATACAGGCACAGATTCGCGGTTTTCATAGCGGATCACAAGCTGATATCGGTTGCCGGCTGGAATCACCGAGTTGTATTCCAGTTTATCTGTGCAGATAGCGTATTCACCGCATTTAAAGTCACCAACCTGCTGAGGCCCTGCACTTCCAATGATTTCACAGCCTGAAACCACAAAGCCCAGCAATAAGCACAAGGCAGGTTTTAACTGCTTCATGGTAGCGCAATCAGTTTCTCAACAATACCGTTGATGCCAGTTGCCAATGCATCGTGCGCTACCACTTCTACATAACTGCCATTGACCATGGCAAATTGTCGCATATACGACTCACTGACATACTCGCGCACCCATTTCCCTTCTTCGGGGTGCGTTTCCGGGTCCTGCTGCGCAGCTACTTTAAAAAACACCTGATCTTTTTTGCCGAGTTCAACAGCCCGCTCATCAAGGCGGTGCATTTTGGTAATTGAGAGGGCCACTTTACCCTCTTCATCAGGATTAGAAACCCCAATAAAATAAACCGTAGGGCTATCCGATTCGTACACAAAGCCTTTAGCTTCCAGTGCAGTTTCCAGCATCTCTAAGGCAACACGATGCCGCTCTCCACTGGCTTCATCCATGGCAACAAAACTGGCATCAAAGGTTTGTGCCTGGGCAAAAAGAGAAACAGGGGAAATTAAACAAATTGCTAAAAAAGCGACTCCGGCGAGTCGGCTCAAGATAGAAATACGCATATCAGCACCTTTAAAAGAAATGAAAGATGGGTTGCTGTAGCAGAGGTGCAGAGGCGAAGGGTTTTCAGTAAAAATTTTACGACACTTTAATTTAAAGCATCAAGGGCATTTTATGCAAACCTACACAACTGTGTGGCGCAATTTTATTTCGATGTAACACGATTCGCAAACCAGGGCCATGTCATGAAATGCCTTAAAGGCATCTGTTAGGCTGCCCTCAAGCTCGAACAAAGCTTCACAGGCATTACACCAGGCTTGCAAGTCGCGCGGTACAGTACTGGTTTCGATAAATCCCAATGGCCCATCTTTTCCTTCGAGTAAATGCCGGCAAATCACTGTAACGGGTCTCTTTCCATGTTTGGCGCAGTCAATTTCCAACGTCGTGTCTTCGGCCATGGGATTCCATCATAAGTGATACATTACGCTTTGCGAAAACGGCGTCCATATCCCTGTTTTGACACCGATACGGCGCAGCGCCCTGCCCGTCCAGTCGTTACAGGTGTTAAACAGACTGTAAGAGCCGTTGGCTGCATAAAATGTATCGTTCCCCCGGTACCCTCTTTCGGGAATCAACACGGGATTCCCCCGCGCATCTCTGGCAAATGAGGATTGAATAATGGCAATGAGTCTTTCATGTTGTTCGGATGTAAGCATCAACGAACGCACAAATTCTCCGGGCTGTGGATTTCTGTAATACGTGACGTGCATCGCCGTTGCGCTTTTGAGTAACAGCGCGCGAACTGCGGTAGATAGGGTGAGGTCATCCCAGGTAGGCGTATCGAGATAAAAACCACGGTCGCCCCACCCAAACGCTATGTGTGTCATGTTGGCCGGTTGAATCTGACGAAAATGGCCGGCGGGAAATTGCTCTTGCCAGTTTGTATCTGGCGTATTTAGCGGTAAAATCAGATCTGTATGGACGCCATTGGTGGAGACATAGATCTCAATGCCATCAGGTGGCGCAACTGCGTGGCGATTTACGGGGATAACAGCTAACACAATGGCCATCAATAAAAATAAAAACGATAATACTAAAACGGCGAGAAATCCTCGCAGCGCTTGTTTTAGTATCCGTTTATACATAGGCGGCTCCTGTTTATTTTTTTAATTTGGGGATTAGGCATCTAAGAATGCGTGTGCACGAGAAAGTACACAAAAGTACAAATTGGCGCTACTCAACGTCACGCATATCAACCCAAAACCTGGCATGATAGGAGCCACCGTATTTCACAAAAAGCTCAACCAATCCACTTAGCTCGCCCTCAAAATTCGCACGCTGTATTGCAACGCGTCCGCCAGACAATTGCGGGCCATTGAAATAGTTTCCCGTGAGTGTATCCTGCGTACCATACCAGACATCAGTCAAAGCAAGGGGTGCCTGGTTTAATTCGTTTCTTTTTTCGAGTCTTATTTGAAATACAATCCGCCTCGGCGAATTCGAATCTTCGTCTTGGAAATACTGCAATTGTACAGCATCGCCAAAGCGTTTTGCATTCCATTTTTCAACGACATCGTCTTCAGTAAACCGAACACCGCCATAGTTTGTTACTGAAAAGTTCTGCCCGTCTTCGTTGTCAAGAAACGAACATCCCGTTGTTAAATACAGGATCAGAAACAGTGAAGAAGTCAGCGAAAGGTGATTTTTTTTGAACATGACACTACGTTTTTTTGGTTAGAAAAAAGGGTGTAGTATCAGTCAAAAAAGGGGTGGTATCCTCGCTGTTATTGAAGGGTATAGTTAAGTATAGGCAGAAATTTCAGATTTGTTCTGGTTCGTCCTGAAAAGTATCGTCACACTTCCAGGATGCTTTATGCCATTTTCACGCGTTGATATAGCGATGTTTGCCACATCAGTGTATGCTGACTGCTTATTTCCTCAAACCCATTGTTACGGATTTGTTGCTGCAGTACAGCTTCGCTATGCACAAACGTTTGAAAACTGTGCCCCGACAGTCGCCAAATTTTGTTGCCGAACCAGAACGCGAAGCGGGCATAAGCATGCGGCCTCGGATAGCTGATGGCAAACAAGTTTGTGCACTTCCCCAACACTGCATCCAGCAATTCAATAGGCGCAGGATAGCAACAGACTACCCGATCCAGCGCAACGACATCGACAACAGGCACCGCATCAGCTTGCTGTACCACATCTCCGTGAATTAACTTCAGACGGGCTTCCGTCCCCAGTCGCACGGCCTCCTCTTTTGCAAGCGCCAGAGAAGCTGAAGACATGTCCACAATGGTTGCAGCCTTGCCGCCTACGGCTAGCACTTCGTGCGTGATCATGCCGATACCGCCACCAACATCAAGCAGCGTCGTATCTGTCAGCTTATGCTGGCGGAGTGCATCAACAAGCAGTCTCGTGGTCCCACCGGGGCCTTTCCTGCGATATTTCCTGAGGTCGCGCAGGGCATATTTCTTGTCGAAGAACTGGTCTGTAGCTTGCACGCAACAACTGGACATAGCCGCTTACTCTCTGGTTACTCTGATTCTACTTCGCGTATGTATCCCTCCACACCTTCTCACTCCTCCTCCATAGTAACAGCCGTTCCATAAGCAAGCATTTCAGCTGCACCACCCATCACTACTGATGTTGCAATGCGAACAGACACAACTGCGTTTGCGCCGAGTCGTTCAGCGTCTTCCATCATCCGCGATAGGGCTTCTTCTCGGCTTTCTTCGAGCAGTTTGGCATACGTGCGGATTTCACCACCAATCATATTTTTGAACACTGCGCCGATATCGTTCCCCAGGTGACGCGCCCGAATCGTATTGCCTCGTACCAATCCGTGTGTAAGCGTAATTTTTCTCCCATGAATGGTAGGTGTAGTTACTATCATCATTATGAATTCCTCCCAGTATAATCTGTGCTCTTACAAAGTAATAATCCGACAACCTGCGAAAATGCTTCAAGCTGTTGTGTTAGCATCACAGGACGTAAGATCTTCAATATACCCGCCTGTTAGCAAAATAGGCGGGGCGACATCAAGTCGATCGTCCACCTGTATGCTTACGCAAGTCGGCCAACTTTGATATTATAGCTGCAATAAATGAAAAAAGCCCGCAAGCAACGAAGCCAGCGGGCTTTTTAATGGATCAAAAGCTGTTAGAAATCAAATGAGATTCCCTGCGCAAGGGGCAAGTCAGCGCCATAGTTGACCGTACAGGTCTGCCGGCGCATGTAAGCTTTCCAGGCGTCAGAACCACTTTCGCGGCCGCCGCCTGTTTCTTTCTCGCCGCCAAATGCTCCACCAATTTCAGCACCGGATGTACCGATGTTGACGTTGGCAATGCCACAATCTGAGCCGGCAACTGAAAGGAATGCTTCAGCTTCTCTCATGTTGAGCGTGAAGATAGACGAAGAAAGTCCCTGCGGCACATTGTTCTGGATATCAATGGCTTCCTGAATCGTGTTGTACTTCAGCAAATACAGGATTGGCGCAAACGTTTCGTGTTTGACAATCGCCATGTCCGGGGTTGCTTCCACGATCGTTGGCTTCACGTAACAGCCCGACTCAAAGCCGGCTCCGTCCAGCACCGCATCACCATTAAGTACATTGCCACCCTGGCTACGCGCTGCTTTGATTGATGCGTTATATGCGTCTACGGCATCCGTGTCAATAAGGGGCCCCATGTGGTTGTTCTGGTCGAGCGGGTCACCAATGCGGATTTGCTCATAGGCGTTAACCAGACCGTTTTTGAGCTCATCGTACCGGCTTTCATGGATGATGAGCCGGCGCGTCGTTGTGCAGCGCTGGCCGGCTGTACCTACCGCACCAAAGACAATCGCCTGGATGGCCTGTTTGAGATCGGCATTTTCAGTTACGATGATTGCATTGTTACCACCAAGTTCGAGAATCATCTTACCAAGACGCTTGGACACGGCTTCTGATACCGATTTACCCATCCGAGTAGAGCCCGTTGCTGAGACCAGTGGAATCTCAGGGTCGTTAGACATCAGCTCACCCACTTCGCGATCCCCAACAACTACGCTTGAAATACCCTCTGGCAGATCGTTTTCTTTGAGCACCTCTGCAAAAATCTTCTGGCAGGCGATAGCTGAGAACGGTGTTTTCTCAGACGGCTTCCACAGGCACACGTTGCCACAAACCCAGGCCAAAGCCGTATTCCACGACCAAACGGCCACAGGGAAATTGAACGCAGAAATGATTCCAACAATGCCCAGCGGGTGCCACTGCTCAAACATGCGATGGTTTGGACGCTCAGAGTGCATCTGCAGGCCATACAGCTGGCGCGAAAGGCCAACGGCAAAATCACAAATATCGATCATCTCCTGCACTTCCCCGAGGCCTTCCTGCAAGCTCTTGCCCATTTCGTAGCTGACGAGCGAGCCCAGGCTTTGTTTGTGCTGGCGAAGCTTGTCGCCATACTGCCGCACAATTTCTCCACGCTGCGGCGCCGGCATTTTACGCCAGACCTTGAATGCTGCATGCGCTGCTTTTTTAACACGCGCATAATCCTCTGCGCTGGCCAGATTGACGGTCCCAATCGTCTTGCCATCTACCGGGGAGTGAACTGCTACTGCGCGTCCGCTACCCTTCCAACTTTTCTGTCCAGTGCTTACGCCGTTGCTGTCTTTGTCTATGCCCAGGTTCTGAAGAATGTTATCCATGTATTTTTATCCCTGTTGAAATCGACACTTCGTATTAACTGTTTTGCTTCTTCGCTTTGTGCTTATGTACAGCGTTATTGTACACACAGTGCGCCTCAACGCGCAAAGCAAGAAAACTATCCCCATAAGGGTGTGCATTTTGCGAAAATATCGCAAGACCTGTAAAAAATAGCCACTCATGCGAATTATGGATTGCGTTTAATGCCGATTTTCGAGTGCCGAATGCCGATTGATATTTTTTTGCAAAGGACGCATACGAGAGTATTGCTACCTGTGCCGTAGTAGTACAAAACA
Source organism: Bacteroidota bacterium (assembly GCA_039111535.1). Taxonomy (NCBI): domain Bacteria; kingdom Pseudomonadati; phylum Bacteroidota; species Bacteroidota bacterium. The sequence goes on from JBCCIM010000035.1 coordinate 9,154, forward strand.
GAAACACTGAAATACGAAAACACGGAAAAATCTTGATTTTGCTTCCAATCCTTAATTCGCATCCCTCAAAAGCATTTTGCCGTGAAAAACAGGCTATGGCACGGTCTTCGCAAAACTTGCGGTTACGCTAATGCGACCACAGAAACACAAACAAACCCGGCCTTTCGGCTGTCCGTATGAAGCCAGCCCCCAGACGCATCGCACTATTGCTCACCGTTGTGGGACTCAGTTTGATGCATTTGACTACATCTTTATTACACGCACAGGAATTTTCTGCGACGCTGAACAACCATCCGCTTGGTAATTACACCGAATCGCTGATGGAATCCGATTTTTCCAGCGTGCAGTTGCTCAACAATCTTGGTAACCGGTTTAACATTGTTTCTGGCACTGAGGCGCTGGATGGAAATTCATTGCGTGTTGAATACCTCGCCGGCGAAACTGGCGCATCCAACAGTGGCGGCCAGTTCTTTGCCTTTTTGCCGGCGCAAGAAGAGTACTTCCTGGAGTACTACATCAAATTCGGCGACAACTTCGACTTCCAAATGGGCGGTAAGCTGCCCGGCCTCAGTGGCGGCGAAAGCAATTCGGGCGGCAACAAACCCACAGGCGACGGATGGAGTGCGCGCTATATGTGGCGCGAAAACGGCAATATGGTGGTATACCTCTACCACATGGACCAGCCCACCTCGTACGGCGAAGACTTTGAGCTCAACCGCAGCGTACAGCGCGGCACCTGGCACCGGCTCACGCAGCGTGTGAAGGTGAATACAGGCAACAACAACGACGGCGAGCTCCAGGTGTGGTTTGACGGAGAACTCGTTTTACTGCGCACCGACATCCGTTTCCGTAACAACAACCAGGCACCGGTCGACCATTTCTTCTTCTCGACCTTCCATGGCGGCAACACGCCTGACTGGGAGCCCGACAACGATGGGTTTGTCTATTACGACAACATTCGAATTGGCACCAATCCGGATGACTTTGTACCCGATGGTAATGGCGGGCTGCTTACGCAGGTTGACAAACCTTCAAACGGGGCTGTGTTTGAGTCGCCGGCTACGATTGCTGTTGAAGCCTCAGCCTTCTCCATTGGCGGAGAAGTCACAGACATTCAGGTGTTTGCCAACGGCACCCTTATCGGTGACACTGCAAATCCACCAGCTGCGTTTAACTGGACCGGTGTAACTCCCGGCACCTATACCCTTACTGCTGAAGCCACAAATTCGCTAGGCGAGACGCAAACATCTACGCCTGTTCAGATTGCAGTTAATGACATCGACCCGGTTAAAGGGGCCAATCTGGCGCTCAACAAAGAAGTTTCTGTGTCCGCAGAACAAGAAGGCAACCGGGGCAGCGGCGCTGTTGACGGGAGTGCTGATCCGGATGACCGCTGGTCTGCGTCTGGTTTCCCTCAGTCGATAACGATAGACCTTGGTGCAACCCGAGATATCAATTTGGCTGAAGTGATTCCTTACCAGGACCGCGCCTATCAATATACAGTCGCCGTCTCAACGGACAACAACGCATTCGAAACAGTAGTAGATCGCTCTTCGAATACGCAAGGCGGATCGCTCTTGTCAGATGCATTCACCAAGACGCCGGCGCGTTACGTCCGGCTAAACGTCACAGGCGCGTCTGGATACACGGGCCCATGGATCAGCATTATCGAATTCCGCGTGTTTAACACGGATGGCAGCTCAGAGACGCCACTGCTGGGCGACATATCGCTCGACGGACAAATCTCGGCGCTTGATGCCTCGATGATCCTCCAGCACGCTGTTGGCCTTATTCAGCTAGAACAGGAAGCGCTCGACAACGCAGACGTGTCAGGCAACGGCGAAGCCTCTACCTTCGACGCCAGCCTGGTGCTGCAGTATGTGGTGGATTTGATTACCTGCTTCCCAGCCGAGCAAGGCTGCGCAGAATAATGCCGAATGCAAGGTAAACCCTTCGATATTCAGCGTTCCTTGTTCTGTGTTCGATATTCAAAAGGTTTGCCCCCCAGATCCTTCACTACGTTCAGGATGACACGGGGTGCAATACGGCGTCAGCCCTAAAGCGTATCCAGCGCTTTCTGAAGCCGGCGCATGCAGGTCTCTTTACCGAGAATGACCATCATGTCGTACAGACTCGGGCCGCCGGCTACGCCGGAGAGGGCAATCCGTAGCGGTGCCATGAGTTTACCCAGGCCAGCTTCATGTTCTTCGGCAACCGCTTTCAGATTCGTCTCCAGTGCTTCAGCAGTAAAATCAGCCGATTCAATGCGCGCCATGTAGGCCTGGAGTAGCGCCGGCGTATCTTCTTTCCAACGTTTCTTGAGCGCCTTCTCGTTATACGACGATGGATCGTCAAAGAAATAACGGACTTCTGTCACGAGGTCACTCGCAAAGGACATCCGTTCCTGCATAAGGCCGAGGATAGCAGCCAGCGCATCGTTGTCAACCTCTATATCGGCCGCAGCAAGCGAAGGCCGAACGCGATGTTGCAGCTCTTCTAGTGAAAAGCCGCGCAAATACTGCTCATTGTACCATTTCAGCTTGTCGAGGTTAAACTGCACCCCACTGCTGCCTATACGATCCGCAGAGAAAGCAGCAACAAGTTCTTCAACTGTAAACAATTCTTGCTCTGTACCCGGATTCCAGCCCAGCATAGCCAGGAAGTTTACGACAGCTTCTGGCTCATAGCCGGCTTCCTGATACTGACGCACACTAACCGGAATACCCATTTTCTCGGCATTCCGCTTGGATAGCTTGCCACCAGTAGGACTGAGAATCAAAGGCAAATGGGCCGTTTGCGGTGGCTCCCACCCAAATGCTTTGTACAACAGCATGTGCTTCGGGGTTGACGGCAACCATTCTTCACCGCGGATGATGTGCGTGATCCCCATAAGGTGGTCATCCACAACATTGGCAAGGTGGTAGGTTGGCATGCCATCTGATTTCAAAAGGATCTGATCGTCGACCTGAGCCGATGCAAAGCTTACGGTGCCACGGACGAGATCATCAAATTGGATCTGCTCATCATCAGGCACACGGAGGCGCACAACGTAGGGGTTCCCTTTTTCAATAGCGGCCTGTACGGCAGCCTGGTCCATGGTGAAAGAGTTCTTCATAGACTGCCGCGCCAGGGCATCATATTTGGGCGAGGGGTTTTCAGGCGTAGCCAGCCGGCTGCGCATCTCATCGAGTTCTTCTTTAGAATCGAACGCGTAATACGCGTGCCCTTCTGCCAGCAATAAATCAACGTAGTGGCGATAGTGCGCTTTGCGGTGCGACTGGTAATAGGGTCCATAATCGCCACCAACCTTGGGGCCTTCATCATAATCCAGGCTGGCCCAGGCAAGGCTGTCGAGCATATCCTGCTCAGCTTCCGCAACGTAGCGCTGCCGGTCGGTATCTTCAATCCGTACAACAAACGTCCCGCCCACTTTGCGGGCAAACAAGTAGTTATAAAGGGCCGTACGCAATCCGCCAATATGCAGCAGTCCGGTTGGACTGGGGGCAAACCGCACACGCACATCTATTTGATCCATAGGTCGTAAACACGCTTCCAGTTGACTTAATCCCCCACTGTACTCCATTCGCGGCATGCTGTTCACGGTTCACGGAAAAAAGACGGGATTCAGGTTGGGTGCCCCGGTTTCCGATACATGGCATTCGGAATCTGGCGACCTGTAAAAGATTGATGGCTTGACAGGCGCATCTGCCTTCCAAGATTTCCCGGCTTCGTTCGATATGACATGGATAAGACGCAGTGCCTGTCCTTCAGAAATCTTTCACGGGCCCATGAGGAAATGGGTAAAGCATAGTGCCCCACCCACTCGAAAATCGGCACTAACAAAACAGGCGCCACCCCGTAGGAAAGCGCCTGCTTTTTCTTTGCAACTACTTTAACAAATGACCACTATGGAATAGTGGGTCGGCGAACATCAGCAGAAAGCGCCTCTACGTCGATGCCCGGGTAAAAGACATATACGTAGTTGGTGCCGGGGAGCACATCCATGTCTGAAAACTGAATCAGTTCGTCGGTACCGGTAACCTGGCCTTCAACCTGATAAACAGGCGTTTGGCTTGGTGGGTACGTTTCAAAGGTATCAGCTGGTACAAACAGACCTGCCAGAAACAAAAACATGGCAGTAACCACAGTTGTGCGTAGGGAAATGGCTGTTTTGGCGTTCCACAAAGGCCGGCGATCATCTGCGCGGTCGATGCGCGTCATCATCGTTTTGTGTTTGCGCAGCCGTTTGAACATGGCTGCGTCGAGCGAAGGAGGCACCGTGAGGTTCTCCGTCCGGCTCATCCGCCGAAATTTCATAACCCCTTCCAATTCCTGCCGGCAATCGCCGCAAACAGCGAGATGTGCAAACAGATCAGACTGATCTGCTACAGACAACTCACCATCTAGGAAAGCATGTAGCGCCTCAATGGCGGTGTCTTTTGAGACATCCTCATTGTGGGCCAACGATTTATTTAAAGGATTACTCATCTATATTCTACTCCGATAGGTTCTTGGGCAATGACTACAGAACGTGTGCCTTCCGATCTAATCGGTCGTTAATTTCTCCGTTTCACTTCCAAGTACTTCTTCGAGATATACCCCGAGTTTCTTCCGCGCTTTGAATAACCGCGATTTTACTGCACTCAGTGTACTTCTCGTAACAGCTGCAATCTCTTCGTAGGTCATATTCTGGTATTCACGCAAAATGATGACTTCGCGATAGTCAGCTTTCAATTCCAGCAGGAACCGATTTACCAATGCAATCTTTTCACTTTTCTCAAGCTCATGCATCGGCGTGTTTTTTGCTCCGTGCAAATGCGGCGGTAAAGCCATTTCCGGATCGAGCGGAATCTGCCAATTGTTACGCCTGAGCTGATTTAAGCATTGATTACGCGCGATCGTAAACAACCAGGCCTTAAATGAATCTGTTTTCATAAGCCTTTCCCTGTTCTCGTAAACACGCAAGAATGTGTCTTGTAAAACGTCTTGTGCCAACTCCTTATTCAGGAGCATTTTTACACAAAACGCGTAGACTGCATCCTTGTAACGATTGTATAGGGAAACAAAAGCAAATTCATCTCCGGTCTGAAACGCTTCGATCAACGCTCTATCGCCGTTATTAAGTGTGTTTCCAGACATGAGAAGCTCCAAAGATAGCTGCAACTGCTGATGAGTAGGACCCCTACGATTTCCGAAAGTTGCTCTTTAGCAGTATTGCTTGTTCAACATCGTAGCATGATTTAATAAAATGATAAACATTCAAAGCTTCAAAAAATTGCGTACGCTTGTTCCATCGATGTTGCTGGCAGCCTTGTTCGTCGCCGGCTGTAGCAGTTCAAATGTTGGGGACACTGGTGCTGATCAGATGCCAGATATGCCCAAAACCCCGCAAGTTGCCATGTTTGGCGACCAAACGCTAGGCCTCGAAGAGTTCGAGGATGAATATGCAAGATCTGTTGGCGGCCGCGACATCGCAGCTGCAGACTCGATGCCCATGTACACCGAATTCCTTGACAGATATGTCGATTTTAGGTTGAAAGTACTTTATGCAAAAGACATTGGCCTCGACCAGGATTCTACTCTCCTCTCCGAAATTGATACCTACCGCAACCAGCTTGCGCGTCCGTATCTGCTGGAGAAAGAAATCCTCGACCCGATCCTGCGCGACCTTTATGTGCGTAAACAGAACATGGTTGATGCCAGCCATATTCTTGTACGCGCCGGCCAGGGAGCAACCCCTGAAGAACTGGAGACTGCCCGAATCAAAATGGAGACAATCAGAGATTCCATTGAAATGGGCATCGACTTTAACGAACTGGCCTTCCGTAACTCTGAAGACCCTTCAGCACGCGGCCAGCGCAGTGGTGCCATGGGCCGGCTTGGTTATTTTGTAGGCGGCCAGATGGTAAAGCCATTTGAAGACCGCGCCTACACAACGCCAATAGATTCAGTATCTGAGGTTTTCAGAACCGATTTTGGCTACCACATCATGAAAATCCATGATCGCCGTGCTAAAGTTGCCGATGTTTGGGCTTCACACATTGCTGTGCGGTATTTCAAACCTTCCTCACTCGATTCGCTTGATTCTGAAGGCCGTATCGCCCAAATCAAAATGCGACTCGATGCCGGCGAAGACTTTGCCACACTTGCAAAGGAAGAGTCGGAAGATCTCGACTCAGGCAGCCGCGGTGGACAGATCGGACGCCTCCGGTTCACCCAGCCAGGCATGCCAGACGCGTTCAAGGATGCCTTGTTTGCGCTTGAAAATCCTGGCGACTACAGCGATGTCGTAAAAACCGAATATGGCTACCACATTATCAAGCTCGACAAACGCCAGGCAACTGAAACGTTTGAAGAAGCTTACGACGAACTAAAAAACCACGCATCTCGCTTGCCACGCCTGAGAAAGGCAGAAAATGCCATGGCAATGCAGATTCGTGAGAAGTACGGCGTATCGGTAGACACAACGCTGACGCTTGAAATTCTGGATGGCCGGCATTTTGGTGTACCAAACATCTTGCAAACCCCAGCGAACCAGCTGAACATGGAAATTGCCTCCCTTGGCGATGAGACGTTCACCTTCCGCGAAGTGGTAACGTTTGTAGAAACAGCTTCTATCCCATTCCAGCCAGATACCCTTGGCCTCGTTTACGACGCCCTGGAACGCTTCCTCAACGATGAAGCGCTGAACTACGAAGCGGCACGCCTCGAAAGCCGTGACGATTCTTTCAAGCAGATCCTCGACGAGTTCAAGAATGGCTTGTTGCTCTTCAAGCTCATGGAAGACTCTGTTTGGACCGCCGCTGCGCAAGACACCGCTGGCCTGATGAAGTATCACGCACCTCGCGCTGACAGCTTCTGGTTTGAAGATCGAACAAGAATTGTAAGCTTCCGTGCCCAGTCTGATTCTGTTTTGAACACACTGGCAACAAAACTCGACGAAGGAACGGCCCTCAACGAGCTTGTGAGCATGGCTGCCATGGATTCAACGATGATGGTGCGTGTTGATACAACCTTCCTGGTTGGCCCAAACAAATCCGTCTTTGATCGGGCGCTGGCGCTTGAATCTGGCGATTATGTGTCGCCGACGCGCCACAGCAACGGTTTCTTACTGATGATTAATGATGGCATAGCGCCGGCTCGGAAAAAATCATTCGATGAAGCCCGATCTGAAGTGCTGAACGGCTACCAGACCGAGCTCGAAAACGCGTTGCTTGATCGCCTGCGCGACAAATATGGCATCAAGAAAATGCCGGCACCCCTTTCAGGAGCCTTTGCTGAAGACAAAGCAATCCTCATGAAAGAAAAAGATCTCTTTGACAACAAAACGCAAAACGCAGGACAGTAAGACGCACGTCGTATGCTGACCATCGTATACTGCGTGAGGCAGGCATAACCTGCTTGTCTCAAAGTGAAGCAAATTAAGGCGAAGTCCTGTTTGGCAAACACAGCGTTGCAACAGGCTTCGCCTTAATTTCGCTAAAAGCGGTACATCTTCTGATGGGATGTACCTATATTCTCCCCGCCCCCTTCGCTCCACCCTGAAGCGCCAATTACTCCCTGACCATGAACATGATTAGCCGTTTCTGTTTTACGGGCCTGCTGCTCGTTTGCGTGCTGGGCCTAACTGCATGCAAAGAAAAACACGAAGATGTTGAGTATATCGCGCGTGTTGGAGAACGGCTGCTTACCCAGGATGACCTCGGCCCGATGTTCGAGGTATTCCCAGCCGGCCAGGATTCCAGCGAAGCCATGGAGCAGATCGCTGAGGAATGGGTCAAAAACGAACTTATCGCCCAAGAGGCCATTCGTCGTGGCCTTCGTAATGACCTTGAAGTATTGCGATTGCTGGAAGAAAACGAGCGTTCGGTACTTGTGAGCACCTTTATCTCGCGCCTTTTCCAGCAAGAACCGCTGGACCCTTCGCCAGAAGAGATTGAGGCGTATTACGCAAAAAATGTTGAACAGCTTGCCCTGAGAGAAGACTATATCCGGGTGCGCTATCTATCGAGCAGAGATGCGATAGAGGCTGAGCAGGCGCGCTTGCTCCTGCGCGACGCTACGGTAGCCGGCAAAGCAGATTCTCTCTGGCCGTCGCTCATTGATCGTTATGCACTCGACCCGAACGCCTCAGCGATGCTCTCCAATACATTTTACCCCCGCAGTGTGCTGTTTCCCTCTGCACAACTGCGAGAAATGGTTGCACGGCTTAACGTAAACCAGATTTCTCCTGTAATACAGGAAGGCGTAAACTATCATTTTGTGCAGGTGGTAGAACGACGCGTGGCCGGCGCCGTCCCCGAACTTACCTGGATTGAGGCTGAACTCAAGCAACGCCTCACTATTGAGGCAAGGAAACAGATGCTTGCACGTCAGGTTCAACGGCTGAGAACAGAAGCATTGGCCAGGGAAGACTTGGAAATCAAGTATCTCAATGACTAGCTAACTGCTGCTGCTATTGTGTTGTCGATGCCTGCAGATTCGCAGGCAATATTCGTTATATACCGTTCGTTGTGTACTCGAACGAGATACAGGTATTACCTAGATGAGCTTCCTGAAGCATTTTAAAGCCGGGACCACCATCCTGGCCCTTTTTATCGGCCTACTATTTCCCGCGACTATCCACCACGCCGGCGCGCAATCAACCAGCGGCGCCAATTCCGGGTCCGATGAAGTAATAGATGAAATTGTGGCTGTTGTTGATGAGTATATCATCCTTCGGTCCGAAGTGGAGTCCATTGTACTCCGCCTCCTCCAATCACAACCCGTTGAATACTCTGGCGATGTTTGGCTCACCGCGCTCGACCAGCTGATCGACCAGCGCGTAATGACCATCCACGCAAAAAAAGACACCAACCTTGTTGTAACTGATGAGCAGTTGGAGCAGGTACTCGACCAGCGGGTGCAACAGCTTACCGGGCAACTGGGTGGTACAGCACAGTTTGAAGCAGCTTACGGCAAATCTACCCTCGAAGTAAAATCTGATTTGCGCGAAGACATGCGCGACCAGTTGCTGGCTGAGCAGCTACAGGGCGGCAAAATCAACACCATTAAAGTTACGCCTTCAGAGGTGCGCGAATGGTTCTCTCAGTTCCCCCAGGACTCGCTACCGGTCATCCCCGACGTTGTGCGCCTTGCGCACATCGTACGCTATCCTGAGCCCTCACAGGCAGCAAAAGACTATGCAATTGAATTGATCACCACAATCCGCGACTCTGTTGTGGTTGGTGGTGGCTCAATGGAGGATCTTGCCACACAGTTTACAGATGACACTGGCTCTCAGCAATCGGGTGGCCACTACAAAGGCAGTAAGTTGCGCGAACTCGTTCCCGAATTTGCAGCCGTCGCATCGCGCGCAGAAATTGGAGAAATCTCGCAGGTTTTCGAGTCACCTTACGGCTATCATATCCTTCGCGTAAATGACAGGCGTGGGGATGAGTTAGACTTTAACCATGTGCTCATTTCTGTTGATGAATCGTCTGCTGATCCGGCAAATGCAATTGCATACCTGACAGAGGTTCGGGATTCAATAGACGTGGCTGATGTCCCGTTTGAATTAATGGCCAGACGGCACTCAGAAGAAGAGGTATCAAAAAAACTCGGTGGCCGTGTACTGGACCTTCGGACCGGTGAGCGTGACCTCGTTTTGCAGGCGCTAAACTTTACGTGGCGACAGACCATCAATGACATGACAGAAGGTGACATCAGTGAGCCGGCGGAAGTTGAACTCCTCGATGGGAAGCGCGCTTTCCACATTATCCATCTCCAACGGAGAGTACCGGAGCATGTCGTAGACATCGAAACGGACTATGAACGCATTCAGTTGCTTGCCTTGCAAGAGAAACAACAGCTTGTGTTGGCGAAGTGGCTTGATGAGCTTCGAGAAGAAGTATTCATCGAAATGAGAGGAAAGGCAAAAGCATTTCAGCTTGCACGCAACAACAACTAGGCGTATTCGTCGAAAGAGCAATTAATCTAAACATCTTTCCCCTTCATGGCCGAGACGGAGCAAATAGACGTAGACATTTCTTTACTGGATGCCCTTCAGGATACCTTTGGTAGCCTGCGTAAAGAAGTATCAAAAGTGATTGTCGGACAAGACATCATTATCGAACGCATCTTTGTAAGCTTGCTCGCGAATGGCCATGTACTGCTGGTCGGCGTGCCAGGCCTCGCCAAAACGCTGCTAATTCGCACGCTGGCTGACGCATTGGCACTCAATTTCAGCCGTATTCAGTTTACGCCTGATCTCATGCCTGGCGACATCACCGGCACAGAGATCATAGAAGAAGACACAACAACGGGCAAGCGTTCTTTCCGCTTCGTAAAAGGCCCTGTCTTTGCCAATGTTGTGCTTGCTGATGAAATCAACCGTACACCGCCCAAAACCCAGGCAGCCTTACTTGAGGCCATGCAAGAGCACCGCGTAACCGCTGCCGGGCAAACGTTTACGCTTGATGAACCATTTTTTGTATTAGCCACCCAAAACCCCATCGAACAAGAGGGTACCTATCCCCTTCCTGAGGCGCAGCTGGACCGCTTCATGTTGAATCTGTGGCTCGATTACCCAAGCTTCCAGCAAGAAGTAGACGTGGTTCGTAACACAACCAGCGCTTCATCAAATGATATTAAGCCCGTTGTTACTGCTGAGCAGTTGCGGGCTTATCAGCAGCTGGTACGCCAGATTCCTGTTGCTGATAATGTAATAGAGTATGCGGTCAGGCTTGTCTCTAACACGCGTCCAGGTCGGGAAGGTACGCCCGATTTTGTGACTAACTTCCTGAGCTATGGTGCCGGCCCTCGTGCCTCGCAATACCTGATTCTCGGCGCCAAAGCCATGGCTGCACTAGACGGTAGATCAACTCCTCTAATAAGCGATGTGCGTAACATCGCCATTCCTGTGCTTCGGCACCGCATTGTAACCAACTTCAATGCCGAAGCTGAAGGCGTAACAACGGTAGATCTGATCGAGCAGCTGCTCAACCTCGATGACTAAACATGAAGCTGCTGTTTGCCAGCGTGCTCTGTGCCTGCCTGTTCACCGGCTTGCACGGCCCCACGCACAACCAACTGCATCCCGCTGCCGCTGACCTCGACATTGAAGCCCTGGAGCGTCAGGTGCGCGACATGGTAAATGCCGAGCGCGACAAGCAAAAGATTGCGCCGCTCAAATCCAAAACACAACTGGTCTCACTCTCGCGCGCGCATAGCGCTGACATGGCCATCCGAGACTATGTTGCCCACATCAACCCCGAAGGACACTCTCCAACCGACCGGGCCAGGATTGCCAAGTTTGAATGCAAATCCAAAGGATACAACGGCCTCTTCCCCACAGGCATCGGGGAAAACATCTTCATGTCCTACCTGTACAGCCAGTACAAATCAGTAACCATCAACGGTGTGGAAGAGCGCACGTATGATTGGAAGTCCGCTGATGCCCTTGCATCAGAAATTGTAGGCAACTGGATGCAGAGCCAGGGACACAGAGAAAATATATTGCGAAAAGATTACCTGTACGGTGGCATAGGGATAGCTACGAACCTGAACCACCAGATTTTTGTCACCCAGACCTTTTGCTAGCTTTGTTACTGAAGGGCTTAAAAACTAAGCCGGCAGCTTTTTTCGATCAAACGCCAGGTACAGGACAACAGCAATCGCTGTGAATACAATCAGGTAACCAAATCCGGATTTGAGTCCGTACCACTCTGCGATTCCCCCTATCAATACGGGGCCAATGAGGAAGCCCAGATACCCAAAAGTTGCCACTGCCGCAATCCCTTTCGATGGATGGATACCGGGTTGCTTGCCGGCTTCGGAAAAAACGATCGGGACAAGCAATGCATACCCGATTCCTGCCACTGTAAAGCCTGCAATACTAAGCCACGCTAGTGCCGGCAACAACATGGCCAGGCCAAGCATGACGCCGGCGCTCGCGACCAGGATAACTTTGCGCGCCCCAACGCGGGCCACGACGGTATCACCGGCAAACCGTACCAGGGTCATACTGAGTGCAAAACCGGTAAATGCGAGTCCCCATGTATAATCTGCAGCCTGGACCACCTGCTCCATGTAAACGGCACTCCAATCTGCTACGCCACCTTCTCCCTGCATCGAACAAAACGCGACCACCGCCAGGCCTATCAGGGCCTTGCCAGGCAGGGCAAAATGGCTCTCCGTCTCTTCATGCGTTTCCCGTACAGTTTCAAGGATGGGCTTCAAAATAAAAAACAGCAGCAGCGAAACGGTTACCATGCCGGCCAGCATTTGTGTGACCGCATCAACCGAATAGGCGATCAGTAAGCTCCCCAAAGCTGCTCCAATCATCCCGCCCAGGCTAAAAAAACCGTGGCAAGTAGACATGATTGCGGTATCATAGTCTTTCTCGAGTAGCGATGCTACGGCGTTCATTGCAATATCCATCGCACCCATAAACAAACCGACGAAGAACAGGCTGATGGCCAACATCCAGAAGCTACTCGCCAGGAGCGGTAAAACCATCGTGGCAATATAGCAGGCTGCAGAAACCAGCGTGACCCTGACGGCGCCATAGCGGCCTACAAAAACACTGATCGAGAGCATGGCAAGCAAGGCACCTGCCGGCATCCCAAACAATACCAGCCCGAGGTCCCCATCACTGAGCGCCAGCCGGCTTTTAACCTCCGGGATACGTGTAATCCAGAACGCAAACAGAATTGCATTTATCGAGAAGACCAGACCGATGGTCCAGAACTGTCGGTTTCGAAAAAAACTGCCGAGGTGTTTATACAATCGTTTTCGGGTAGAAGCCTGAGGTTCCGCGAACGGGGAAGCTAGGCTTCAGCACCTACACTTTCAAGCGCTTCACGGAAACGGTTCGCCAGTTGGTCTGCTTCGGCTGCTGTTGGGGCTTCTGTGTAAATCCGGAGAATGGGTTCTGTGTTCGATTTGCGCAAGTGGACCCACCCGTCGGGGAAATCAATTTTCAGCCCATCAATGGTTGAGTGTTTTTCATCTTTAAAGCGCTCAGCAAGCACAGCCAGCACGTGATCAGCATCCAGTTCACCCAGGGGAATTTTGCCTTTCGACATTGCATACACGGGCATACGTGCAAGCAATTCGGACATCGAGATATCCTCGTCGGTCAAGTGTTGTAGAATCATCGCTGCACCGATGAGCGCATCACGACCGTGGTGCAACTCGGCCAGAATTACGCCACCACTCCCCTCACCGCCCAATACAGCATCAACCTCTTTCATTTTATCGACGATATTAATTTCACCGACAGGGGCACGGTACACCGGCACATTGAAGCCGGCAGCAACATCTTCAATCGCACGAGAGGAAGAAAGGTTGGTTACAAATGGTCCGGGGTTATGGCGAAACAGAAAGTCCGCAGCCATCACCTGGGTCAGCTCTTCGCTAACATAAACGCCACCGTCAGCAACCAACGCAAGGCGATCTGCGTCAGGGTCGACCACAATGCCAAGGTCTGCGCCTTCTCTCGCGACAGCTTCCACAATACCTGTTAAATTTTGGGGAAGTGGTTCAGGGTTGTGGGCAAAGAGTCCATTGGGCTCGCCGTTCAAGACGGTAATATTTTCCTTCCGAACGCCCAACTGTTCTAGCAAGGCAGGAATTGCAATGCCTCCCACAGAATTGATTGCATCTACGGTAACTTTGAAATCACGACCGGCAATTTTCTCAGGTTTGATGTAGGGCAAATCCAGGATGCTCTGAATGTGCTCCTGCAGGTAATCGCGCGTAGTAAGGCTACCTATTCCTTCGTATGAAACCGTCTCGGCTTCCCCACGCTGAGCGAGTTGAATCACCTCTTCTGCCTCAGAAGCACGCAAAAATTCGCCAAAATCGCCAAGCATTTTCAGGGCATTCCACTGCACAGGATTATGAGAAGCCGATAAAATTACCCCCCCCAACGCTTCCAGATCGAGTACGGCCGAAGCTACCGTAGGCGTGGTGGCCAAGTCGAGATCAACAACATCGCAGCCAGTACTTTGCAAGGAAGCGATAACAAGATTAGCACAAATTTTGCCTGTTACCCGCGCATCACGGCCGACAATGACAAGCGGCTTCACATTGCGACTGGCAGCACGTCTTGCACACCAGGTACCAAATGCGGTAGCATACTGCACAATCCCGGCAGGATCGAGTCCGTCACCAAAGATGCCACGAATACCAGAAATGGAAACAATGAGGGTCCCTTTATTTTGCATGATGATTGATCTCGGAAATGCCAGCAGAAGGCGGCGTTAAACGTATTCAGACAACGTGTTAAAAGACAAGTGCGATTGTGTATCTACTTCTGGTGAAATCGTTCCATAGTTTTTCGTTCAAGAGGTCTTAACGGAACTGGCTATTTGTTGGTAAGTTTTCTCCATACAATGAGCACTAAGCATTCAGTTACGCCGGATCCTGATGACGTCCATCAGCAGATTTTTGTCACTACCCTCACAGAGGATGTAGCTTTGAACCATGTTGTACCTTCGCCCCCCCAGGCATCCCTAATCCAGCAAGATGTAACCCGTTCGAAGCTGGCAGATTTTTTTACGCTTACCAAGCCGGAAATTACGTTCCTCGTCACCATTTCTGCCGTAGCCGGCTATCTGCTGGGCAGCACCTCCCCTATTGATGGTTTCCAACTCGTCGCACTCATGATTGGTGTAGCGCTCTCTTCAGCCGGTGGCGCCGCATTTAATCACTACATCGAGCGGCATAAAGACGCCGAGATGAAGAGAACGGAAAACCGCCCTTTACCTGCCGGCAGGATCAAACCGGTTAACGCGCTTGCCCTTGCGTGCATAAGCTCTTTGGCAGGTCTTACGCTTTTGCTCGTCTTCACCAACCCGCTGACCAGCTTGCTGGCCGCGCTCACTATCGTTCTCTATATCTTCCTTTATACCCCCCTGAAACAGCATACCAAGTACAATACCTTTGTAGGCACCATTCCAGGCGCCTTGCCAGCCCTTGGTGGCTGGACCGCCGCAACGGGATCAGTTGCCGCCGGAGGCTGGGTGATTTTTGCAATCCTCGTGATCTGGCAGTTGCCCCATTTCCTCGCACTGGCCTGGATGTACAGAAAGGATTATGGCCGGGCCGGTTTTAAAATGCTCCCTGTTGTTGAACCCCTTGGGCGCTCCACGGCAAACCAGATGCTTGTATCCGCAGTATTTCTCCTGATTGCCAGCATCCTCCCTACTTTTATGGGATTGACCGGCGTTATTTATTTTGCAGGTGTATTGCTCGTAAGTTTGTGGCTGCTGGGCACGTGCGTTGTTTTCTATCGAACCATGACCAATGTTGCAGCACGCCGTGTGCTCAAGGCCTCTATCGTGCATATACCTGTGCTCGTTCTATTACTTATAATTGATCGGTTTATCTAAGCACACGCTATCAATATTCCAGCGTGGTGCCGGTAGCTGATTTAAGGACTGTGATTCAATGTTCAAAAAACACAACATGTACCCTTAAACCAGTAACCTTAAGCCGCACGATACTAGCAGTAACCACAGCATTCCCCATCCAGCGTATCTTATTCAGCGTATATGTCCAGTTCTGCCGTCTCGGTACACGGCGTTTCGTATCACTACGGTTCGTTTCAAGCACTTGACCAGGTCAGCTTTGATGTTGCTCATGGTGCTTTTTTTGGCTTGCTCGGCCCGAACGGTAGTGGCAAAACCACGTTATTCCGTATTCTTTCGACCCTGATGCCTCCGGAAGAAGGCGTCTGTAAGGTCTTCGGGCACGACACAACGTCTGCCTCGAGCAATGTTCGTGCAAGCATTAGCATGATTTTCCAGCAGCCCTCACTCGACGAAGAGTTGACGGTGCGGGAAAACCTCACCTTTCACGGCCGCATGTACGGAATGCCAGCCAGGCAGCTCCGCGAGCGTATCACTGTGCTTGCTGAAAAAATGGGTGTAGCAGACCGACTCGATGATCGGGTAAAAAAGCTCTCAGGCGGCCTCAAGCGCCGCGCCGATATTGTTCGCGGAGTTTTGCATAAACCCCGCGTGCTTTTCCTGGATGAGCCTACAACAGCACTTGATCCTGCAGCACGACACGGGTTCTGGCAATTGCTGCATACCCTGCGACAGGAAGAAAACCTTACCCTCATTTTGGCAACCCATCTGCTCGAAGAAGCTGAGCAATGTGATGAAGTTGTCATTCTAGATGCCGGCCGTGTAGCCGTTGCAGGCAACCCCTCAACGCTACGTGAGGAACTGGGCAATCAGATGCTTTGGCTAGCCTCGCAAGAAGCAGAAAAGCTCGGCGCCTCAATTGCGGATGCGTATGCCTTTCCTGTGCAAACGCTCGATAATGCAGTCTGCCTGTCAGATCCTAAAGCCATCGAAGCCTTGCCGGCATTCTATGCGGCCTTTCCTGAGTTGATTGATAGTGCGACAATCCGCAAACCTACACTCGAAGACGTTTTCCTCACAACAACTGGCCACCAGTACCTGGCCCAACTCGACTAGTACTTCCCCACATGTTCTACGTACTGCAAGCTCTTTGGAAACGTGAAATTATCAAATTCGTGCGGGATCGAAGCCGGGTGATTGGCGCCCTTGCACAACCGATTGTTTTCTGGCTCCTGCTCGGACTCGGGTTCCAGCGCTCTTTTGCACTCCCTGGTGTTGACACCGCATCCGTCAACTACCTGGAATACCTTTTTCCCGGCATCATAGCGCTGATGATTCTGTTTACAGCGATTTTCTCTACCATATCGATTGTAGAAGAACGCAAATCTGGCTTTTTGCAGGCTGCGCTGATAGCACCCATTTCCCGAACCTCGTTTGTTTTTGGCACAACCCTGGGTGGTACAACGCTCGTGCTATTACAAACCTTATTGCTGCTGTTGTTGCTACCTGCCATTGGCCATGTCCCTTCCTTCGCAGGATTTCTGGTGATTGCCCTTACCTGCTTCCTCACTGGCCTGTCATTCACAGCGCTGGGGGTATCCATTGCCTGGATTATGTCTACCACGCGCGGCTTCCATGCAATCATGAACCTCTTCCTGCTTCCGCTATGGATGTTGTCTGGTGCCTTCTTCCCGTATGCCGGCGCATCCAGGGTTTTGCAATGGTTCATACTCCTGAACCCTGTTTCTTACGCGGTAGATGCCCTCCGTATAGGCATGTACATGCCAGGAGAAGTGCCAGAAACACTGCAGAGCCTGCCTGTTTCGCTGCTTATTACTGCACTTTTTGCGGCCTTCACCATCGGGGTTGCTGTATGGGTAATTCGCCGCCCCATGTTTAAAGCCTGAGACCAGGCAAACCTCCGTCCGAGAAGCGCGTTTACGGGCTGGACAATCCCTCAGCGCTATGACTCCGGCTACAGAAGAATCGGCTACAGAAGAATCGGCTACCAATTTATTTACCCTGAGCCGCGAGGCATTGGAGCAGTACGCAAAAGATGCAGGACAACCCGCTTTCCGGGGCAGGCAACTTTTCCAGTGGATGTATGGCAAAGGCGCGCGTACGTTTGAGGAAATGACCAACCTGCCCAAAGCATTCAGGCATCACCTCGAAGAGCATGCAACCATCAAGCATCTCACGCTTGATCTCATGCAGATTGCCAAAGACCGCACCATGAAGTGCCTGTTCAAACTGCCCTCAGGCTTGCAGGTTGAGTCCGTGCTCATTCCCGACTTCAACGAGAACAACGAAGCCAAACGCCTCACTGTATGCGTATCAAGCCAGGTAGGCTGCGCCATGAGATGCTCATTCTGTGCAACCGGACTCATGGGGTTCAAGCAAAATCTGAACGCTGCCGAGATTTATGATCAGGTATGGCAGCTAAATGAGCTGGCCCTTGAACATTTTGGCAGACCAGTCACCAACATCGTCTACATGGGCATGGGTGAGCCGATGCAAAACTACGACAGCGTGTTGCAAAGCACACGGCTACTTACCGATGACGAAGGATTGGGGCTTTCTCCAAAACGCATAACTGTTTCCACGGTAGGCCTTGCGCGACGCATCCGTCAGTTGGCTGATGATGAGACACGGTTCAATTTGGCCGTTTCGCTGCACGCGCCTACGGATGAAAAACGTAGCTCCATCATGCCGGTAAACCGCAATGAGCGGACAGATGTAAAAGCGCTGATGGATGCCCTCACGTATTACACCAAAAAAACAGGCCGGCGTATCACGTTTGAGTACTGCATGTTTGACGGTTTCAATGATACACCTGAAGATGCCCAGCATCTCGCGGCGCTTTCAGCACGTTTTCCGTCGAAAGTCAACCTGATCATGTACAACCCCGTCTCAGCAGTGCCGTTTTCTAAAACCAGCGAGGCGCGATTAAACGCGTTCATCAAGGTGCTGACACAGAAAAAGGTACTGGTGACGGTCCGACGCAGTAGAGGCCAGGATATTGATGCCGCCTGTGGCCAGTTGCTTGTAAACCAGCAAGCTAACTAATAAGGCAAGAACGCTAATTGTATGGGTAATTTGAAAAGTAAACACCGCAACACGGTTGAGAAAGTCTTGCTTGGGGGTATAGGCTCCTTTTTTCTTATTTTGTTATTCCCCCAGGGTGTTAGATATTTCTTTCGTAATGTCTTTGCCGGCTTGATCCACGCGATCGTGACCATTTTACTGTCCGGATTATTGACACAGAAACTGTTTGAGAAAATCACCCAAGACGGAAGAGACACTTGATGTTGTCCAACCCCAATGACCGCCCCGGCAAAATTGGTATCATAACGCAAGGGGCGCTGAGCAAAGGCGTCGAGATGAAGCTCGATGCTTCGGTGTCTATTGAAGAAGTAGTGGCTGGCACGTTTGTCGTCATTCAAGGTGCGCAATACGATTTTTTCTCAATGATCACGGATGCGCGCATCGATGCATCTAACGAAGGCATTCTCCTCCATCCACCGGGCGAGTCAGACCAGCTCCTGCGCGATGTAATGCACGGCACTGCCACATATGCGACCATCTCGCTCAAACCCATGCTGATGCTGCCCAACGGCAAACATCAGGACTTGCAAGACGAAGCGCCGCGCGTTGTCAAAACCATTCCCTCCCACTTTTCGCTTGTCGCCAGGGCAACAGCCGACGATGTAGCCCGCATTTTTGGCCACGAAGCAAACGACGGCGGAAAGACCTACTTCTTCATGGGTGAACCGTTGGGCATGGAAAACATTCCCGTCTGTATCAACCTCAAACGGTTTGTAGAGCGCTCGAATGCAGTCTTTGGGAAAACAGGCACAGGCAAAACATTTTTGACCCGGCTATTGCTGAGCGGCACCATCAAAAACGACCGGGCTGTCAACCTTATTTTCGACATGCACTCGGAGTACGGACTCAATGCGCGCCAGGAAGGCGGCACAGCGTTTGTAAAAGGCCTCAGAGAGCTCTTCCCCTCCAAGGTAGTCATCTTCTCCCTCGACCCGAAGTCGACGCGCAACCGCGGTGCTACACCTGATCTCGATGTCTATCTGTATGCTGATCAGATATTACCGGAAGATATCCTGCCCTTGCGCGAGACATTGTCGTTAAACGCAACTGCGGCGGAAAGCGCGTTTTTGGTACGGCAAAAATTTGGCAAGGCCTGGCTACAGAAGATCCTCGAAACGGATGCTGCCGGCATCGAAGATCTGGCCAAAACTTGCGGCGCAAATACCAGTTCGCTCGAAGCGTTGAAGCGAAAACTTAGTCCGTTTGTACAGTACGATTTCTTCAGCACCGAAAGCTCTGGTGGCAAACAGGATGTTATCAAATCATTGATTTCATATATCGATGAAGGCAAATCGATCGTACTCGAGTTTGGGAAATACGATGATCTGAAGGTGTACCTGCTGGTTGCCAATGTGATTACGCGCCGGCTGCGAGACGCCTATGAGCGTAAAACTAGTACCTATCTGCAAACAAAAAATGAGGCAGACAAACCCAAGCCGCTGATCATCACCATTGAGGAAGCCCACAAATTCCTCAGTCCTGGTATTGCAAGAGAAACCCCGTTTGGGAATATTGCGAGAGAGATGCGCAAGTTCTTCGTATCGCTGCTTGTTGTAGACCAGCGCCCCAGCGCCATCGACGAAGAGGTACTCAGCCAGATTGGCACCAAGATCGTCGCCCAACTGAGCGATGAGAAAGACATCGGCGCAGCCCTCGTAGGCACCAGCAACGCATCCAGCCTCAGGCAAATTCTAGCATCACTCGACTCCAAACAACAAGCGCTCGTGCTGGGCCATGCCGTCCCCATGCCCGTGGTTATGAAAACCCGTACATACGACGAGGCCTTCTATGAGGACATGACACAAGACCACCCCACCTCCGCCGACGACGCCCGTGATGAGATGAAAGACATGTTCTACTAAGCAACCTCCAAAACTCCTAACGCTTCACTCCTAACTCACCCCCCAATCGCCCCCTGGGCCCTCAATTCATCTTTCGATAATCGCGGACGACTCCTGAATTCGTTTGGCGCTCCAGTCACGCGATCAAACTCGTCTGGCGTCCTGAACTCAGGATCGGTGTCACCACTTGCTTCGCGCATGGCAGCCAGGCGCGCGCGCATGTTTAGCAAGACTTCCTGATGGCTTGATGACCCCACCAGATTTTCCAACTCAAAAGGATCTGCAACGACGTCGTACAACTCCTCTGAAGGCCTTGGTGCATTAAAAATGCGCAGCTGATCTGCGTTCAGGGCACCTGCTTCTTTCAAGAGATAGGTAGCTTTGAATGCCCGCCCGGTGAGCGCATCAGCAGGCGGTGTGTTGGCATGTTCAGGGAAGAAATTCCGAATATACTTGTACTGATGGGTGCGTACCGCGCGTCCAAAATCATCGTGATCATGCCAGTGGTCTTCAGCATAGATAGCGCCGCGAATTTCGGCTTCGGGGTTCGTGAAGATGGGAGAAAAATCGAGCCCTTCAAAGTTTTCAGGCACAGCCACGCCGGCAAGCGAAAGAAACGTAGGTGCGATGTCTACCGCACTCACCAGGCTGTTGGACTGCGAAGCGGCATCAACCGATGCCGGCCATTTAACAAGAAAAGGAGTCTTGATGCCGCCGTCATACAAAGTGGTTTTATCGCGCTGGAAAGGCCGGCCGTTGTCGCTCATGAAAAGTACCAGCGTATTTTCGGCAATACCCTGCGCTTCCAGCTCATCAAGTATCAGTCCTACATAGGAGTCGAGCCGGCTAACTTCGTCGTAGTACAGCGCGAGATCCGCGCGGACTTCCGACACATCTGGCATGTATGGCGGGACAATCACATCATCAGCCGTGTGCGGCTCATCAATGGCGCCCTCTTCATAGATCCTGTGGGGATCCACAGCAGCGAGCCAGAGGAAAAACGGTTGCTCTACCGGCCGGTCGCGAAGCAGCGAGAGCCAGTTTTCACACCCACTGCCATCACCTTCTGGCGGCAAGTCTTTACCATCAGCCGACAACGCAAAACCAATAGTGCCTACGTCTCGGATCACGTCAAACCGGTCGCGCACGGCATCACCAAGATGCCACTTGCCGGCCTGCGCCGTCCAATAGCCAGATTCTTTGAGTTTTTCTACGAAAGTAATCTGCTCACCAGGAAGCGGGAAATGTAATTGCTCCGCATCGGTGTTGTGAGGATACTGCCCTGTGAGGATACTGCTTCGACTGGGACTGCATGAGCTTGTCGTGAGGAATGCCTGATTAAACTGCATCCCCTCTTTCGCCATCCGATCCAGGTTTGGCGTTTTGATGTGCGGGTGTCCGTAAGTGCCAAGGTCATCCCACGACAGGTCATCTGCGATGATAACGATGAGATTGGGTGGCGAGGATGCAGCTTCATTGGTTTCGGGCGAAGCACAACCGCCAATCAGGCAGGAAGCGAGTACAAAGAGAACGAACGCAGGAATACGAGAAATCACGAGCACAACGGGATTGGTGGGAAAGGTGTGTTAGGCCACACGCTTTGCTAACCGTGCTTCTGCCAGCAGGGTTAACAAAGCCCACTGTATGCTCCGGTGCCCCTCATCGTTAATCCACCATTCCAGCAAAGAATGTGCATGGCCTCCTTCACCACCTCTTCCGATTGTTATGCCAGGAATACCCTGGGAAATCGGGATATTTGAGTCAGTAGAAGAAATCGAAAAGGTTGGCGTTCCCCCGAGCAAGTGGGCTGCAGCCACTGCATATTGCACAATTGGAACGTCTTTTTCAATACTTCCTGAGGGTCGGTTGCCGATCATATCAACATTAACCTTCAAAAGTGGCCCGGAGCGCCGCATAATATTCTGCGCATCCAGCGCTTCTGCAATTGCTGCGTGTAACAAGGAATCAATCGCACTGAGCCGGCCTGGATCTTCCGAACGCAGATCAATTTCCATCCAGGAGACAAAAGGTATAGAGTTTATGGAAGTGCCACCACCCAGCCGGCCAATATTGTAGGAGGTTCTGGCCCCCTCCTCAGTAAACGCATCAGCTTTTTCTACAAACTTACTGATTGCATCACCCAATGCATGGTGCGGATTTGCCATCCCAAACGCACCCCACGAGTGCCCGCCGGGACCCCTGAACGTAACCCGATAGCGATGCGACCCCAAACCGCGATGCACAATATTGCCAAACCGTCCACCATCAATGGCAAGCCAGGCGTCAATGCCAGGTCCTTCATTGCTAAACAGGTGTTTGACGCCACGCAAATCGCCAAGGCCTTCCTCTCCTACCGTACCGATGAACAGTACATCCGCTTCCGTTTCAATACCAGACTGCGCCAAGGCACGCAAGACGGTTAGTACCTCGACCAGGCCCCGGGAGTCATCTCCAACGCCCGGCGCAAAAAGGGTATCTCCCCGAATCACCACGTTCACGTTGGTCCCTTCCGGAAATACAGTATCCAGGTGCGCCGACAATGCTACCGTGCGCCGATCCTGCGTGGCATGCCGGCCCTGCTGCCCCTTGCGCAAGCCCAGGACATTACCAACGGCATCAATCCAAACAGAGTCTGCGCCGGCTTCTTGTAACAGGTCTGCAAACAGGGCTGCGCGTGCCGCTTCCTTAAACGGCGGCGCCGGCGTCTCGGTGATGAGAATGTGATCGCTTCGCGTTTGCGGCTCTAGTGCTTCAATAACCTCAAACGCTTGCACAACCTGCCCTTCAGCGCGCAAGTCACCGACGTATTGCTCAAGGATTTCATCCAACTCAAAAACATCTGACACAGTTTTATCAGACACCGGTACAGTTTTTTGTGCCTCTTCTGACAAACATCCAGACATCCAAACGGTGCCCATCATCCATAATATGAAAGACAGCTGTTTATACATGTGTTATGATTCCACCGCCGGTTGTTGGGTGTCGAGTTGCAAGCTATCACTTTTAGCCCGCAAACCGTATGAAAACAGATGAAACACGGTTGCCAATACAGCGATAATCAGAAAAGCCGTGGTGTATCCCCCGGTGCTATCTGCCGAAGAGGCAACAATCGCCCCAATCATGGAACCACCAAGAAGCCGGCCAAAGCCTTTAAAAAGACGTACTATGCCCTGTGCCACAGTGCGCTCTGTTTTTTTGGCTTCTTCCAGTAAAATATAGCTGATAGCAGATCCGAGAATTGCTGCGAGTCCAAATCCGATGAGCGCAGTCCCTGCGTAATAAAGGTTTACATTAGGCATCAGGGTAGCCAAAATGAAGGTACCGGCTACAACCATGAAGGTGCCGGCAATAACAACAATGCGCGTCCCTGCTTTGTCTAACAGCCTGCCCCACAAAGGCGAGCCAATTGCCAGCGCAAAGACCAGCGGTAGAAGCATGAAAGACGCTTCACGATCACCAACACCAAAAGCGACAACGGCGAAGCTGGGCAGGAAGACAAAGATGGCTTCACTCATGCCGGCCCCTACGCTGATAAAACAGGCGATATTGACCTGGCGCGAAGAAAAAAGACCAAGCCGCACAAATGGTGCTTCCACACGGCGCTCGATAAACACAAAGAACCCAAAACACGCCAGGCTGGCAAGCAGGTAAGGCCAAACAGACATCGAGAGCAGACTCGCACCAAAAGCATTGGAGTCGATCTTGTTGATGCCAAGGGTAATAAGCGCCAAAGCGGTACCCAGACTGAGAATACCAGCCAAATCCAACCCGGCAGCATCTGCCGGCTTTGCACGCGGCAGCTTTAGCAGGGCCCAGATCCAAACGATGATGGCGGGCGGCAAAGTAATCAGGAATAACCACTGCCAGCCATACTGAATAAGAATACCGCCAATAGCCGGCCCAAAAATGAACGAGATTCCAAACACAGCACCGATCAAGCCGAGCATCCGTCCCCGTTTCTCTGGTGGATACAGGTCTCCTATAACCGCGCTGGCTACCGGTAGGACACCTGAAGCCCCTATTCCCTGCAAAGCGCGGCCGGCCAGCACCCCGGTAAATTGCTCACTAACAACCACAACAACCAACCCCAGGATGAAAATGTCCATACTCCAGCAAAAGGCAAAGCGCCGGCCAAACTGATCAGAGAGGCGGCTCATAAACGGTACACCCAGCTGGGTAAAAAGGGTGTAAATGATAAACACCCACGCCACTGTCCGCTCGTCCACCGCAAAAGAGACACCGATGGAACGTAGTGCTGGCCCAAGAATTGCTATGTCCAACGCAGTTACCAGTACTCCTAGAAAGAGTACCCGCATGATGCTACCGCGTCCGTCTTCACTATTTTCCAAAGTAAATACGTTTAGGGTTAAGGTTTAAGGGACAATGTTTAAAATGATCAAGCAGCGCAAAACTTTCAACCTGCACCTTTTAACATAAAACCCGTTCCAACGTGCCGTCTATGCATCCAAAACGAGTCCGTTCCGCGCCCGAGAACACTTTTCCGTATTTATTATTCAAAACATCTTGATTCTCTTTGCGGATTATGGCTTTAACGAAACGAGATAGTATATTTGAATTGCCTTTTCAAATGTTGTGTGCCCTGAAGTTGACGTTCATTGCAATCTGCAATATACCAGGATTGTAATAGGTGTCAGGCGTAACCTCCGTAAAACATTGTTAGCACCTCGGTAAATACCTTGTATCAGCGCGATTCTTACGACTTGCATGAAGAAGAGCCGCCTTTCGCGTCTCCATCCCGGCAGACGACCCTGTTAGACAGGGTTACTGCGTTGACCATTGTCATTTGTGTGATAGCAATCCCTGCATGGGTAACCATCACGTTCTCCTCTTCTGAACCCGTATCGCAAGATACCTACGACCAATATCTTGAAGGCAAAGGCGCATGGGCACGCGCAACACTGAATAAGCTTACCCTCGAACAAAAAGTCTCACAATTATTTTTCCCGTATGCCTACGGCGTTTACCAGAGTTCTGATGATCCGGCATACAAACGCCTGGTTGACCTGGTTGAACGCTTCGAAGTAGGCGGTGTGGTGTTTTTTCAGGGTGATCCTTTTTCGCAGGCGCAACTGGCAAATGACCTGCAAAACATGTCTAACCTGCCCCTTATTACGTCGCAGGACATGGAGACCGGCGCCGGCTTCCGACTCAAACGCACAACACATTTCCCTTCTGCCATGGCTTTTGGGGCAAGCAGGAATACTGACCTGGCCTACTCAGCCGGCCTCATCACAGCCCGCGAAGCGCGTGCGCTTGGCGTTTATCAGGTATTTGCGCCTGTGGCCGACATCAACAACAACGCAGACAATCCCGTAATCAACATCCGCTCTTACGGCGAACGGGCAAACCTGGTGGCAGACATGGTTACCGCGTTCACCTTCGGCTTGCAGGATGGCAATGTGATTGCAACCGTGAAGCATTTTCCAGGCCACGGAGACACGGCAACGGACTCCCACTCGGATCTTCCCATCTTACCTTTCACACGCGCCCGGCTGGATTCTGTAGAGCTTGTGCCGTTTCGGGCAGCACGCGATGCCGGCATCATGAGCGTTATGATGGGACACCTTGCGCTCCCTGAACTTGAGCCTGACACCAACATCCCGGCTACCCTCGCCCCTGCTGTCGTAAATTCGTTGCTTCGTGAAGAGATGGGCTTTAAGGGCTTGATTGTATCGGATGCCATGCGAATGTCGGGCATCACGAAGTCTTTCGGCACCGGTGAGAGCGCCGTACGCGCCATTGAAGCCGGCGTGGATATTTTGGTGATGTCGCAAGACGAATATGCTGCGCGGGCTGCTATTCTGCGCGCCGTCGAGGAAGGCCGGCTCACAGAGGAACGCATTGACCAGTCTGTCATGCGCCTCTTAACAACAAAAGAATGGCTCGGGCTGAACAGAAACAGGTTGCTCAACCCGTCCAGTACACGTCAGATTGTGGCAACCAATTACCACAAAATGATCAGCGAAACCGTTGCCCGTGAATCAGTGACTTTACTGAGCAACCAGCGCAACCTCTTGCCGCTGAAGCAAACCCCAAGACGCGTTGCTATCGTTACCATCAGTGACTCTGATGAACCTGAGCGCGGGCAATATTTCAATTCCGTATTCAGGTCGCTTGCCACGCGTTCTTCTGTATCAAATTACCTGATCGATACAAGGTCAACCAACGACGACTACAACAAGGTACTCAGTCGCGCCAGAAATGCTGACCTGATTATCATTCCCACGTATCGGCCCTTCCGGTCCGGTACCAACCGCATTGCATTGCCAGCGCGCATTCAGTCTTTCATGAATAGACTGGTGCGGCAAAACAAACCAACAATTCTCGTTTCTTTTGGCTCTCCGTACCTCGTTAACGACCTCACACGGCAGCCGAATGTGTATATTGCGGCTTACGGAGAAAGCGAATCTTCCGAGAAAGCCGTGGCGCAGGCCATGTTTGGGCAAACGGCCATTAAAGGCAAATTGCCTATCACCATCCCCGGGCTCTACCAGTTTGGCGAAGGCATCCAGGTGCCCCAACTTTTTGCCCGGGAAGGCTACCCAGAAGAAGTTGGGATGTCGAGCGCGTCGCTCTCACGCGTTGACTCTCTTATCAATGCATCTATTGCCGACCAGGCATTCCCGGGTGCAGCCATAGCAATTGGCCGGCCTGATGTATTGGTAAAACTCCAGGGGTATGGGTACTACACCTACGACTCGGAGCGCCGCGTGGCACCTACCTCCAAGTTTGATCTTGCGTCGCTGACCAAGGTAGTTGCGACGACAACGGCCATTATGCAGTTATATGAGCAAGGCAAGCTGAAACTCGACGATAAAATCGCCAAGTTTCTGCCTAACTTCGGTCAGAATGGCAAAGATGGCCTAACTGTCAGGCATCTGCTGACGCATACAAGTGGCATGACTCCTTTTCGCCCGTTTCACCAGGAAGGTATCACCACGCGCAGCGGCATTATCGACGCCATCTTTTCCGAGGAGCTCATCTATGCACCGGGCACCGAAATGCGCTATAGCGACTTCAACATGATCGTGCTTGCGCTGCTGGTTGAAAAAATTAGTGGGCAGAATTTCGGGACGTATACAACACGCAACATTTTTGCACCATTGGGCATGAACGATACCGGCTTCCGCCGCTCTGGCGTGGGATCCGATCAGACCGTTGTACCTACTGAAGTCGACCAGAATTTCAGGAAACGCCTTGTGCAAGGCGAAGTACACGACGAGACTGCTTACAGCCTCGGCGGTACTGCCGGGCATGCCGGCCTTTTTTCGACGGCCAAAGACCTTTCCAAGTTTGCATTTATGATGATGAATGAAGGCAAACACAACGGACAGGCATTCCTTAAAGAAGAGACCGTGCGGTTGTTCACAGCTGCCGTAGACGGTTCTCGGCACAGCCGCGCGCTGGGCTGGGACACCAAAAGCCCGGAAGGCTACTCCTCGGCCGGCCAGCTGTTCAGCACCAAAAGCTTTGGGCACACAGGCTTCACCGGTACCTCACTCTGGATCGACCCCGAAGCCGATTTGTTCGTGATCCTGTTGACCAACCGCGTGTACCCGACAAGGGACAACAAAAAGCACAGCGCTGTCCGTGCCAAACTCGCAGATATAGCTTACGAGTCCATCACCGGTGAAAACGAGACCGTTTTGCCAAAATCGACCAATTAGGCGTGTTATAGGTCAACAAATTCTATTCGCCTTTATTGGATACTCCCTCGCGCTTCGATCACATAATCGGCGATCTCCTCAACTGTATCCAACCAGAATCCGTTTGCCGGGTCCTGCAGGTATGGGATAAGTTGCTCAAGCATAGCCAGCCGCGTAGTTTGCCGGCCTCCGTCATCCATTTCATGGCCTGAAAGGATTACCCAACCACCATCTGCTTTTGCCTGATCTAATATAGCAAGCACTTCTTCGAAGGTTTTGCCGTCCATCTCGATCCCGGTGAGCTGCGCCATATCTACATAAGCCGGGTCGCTCGCAGCTTCATCCAACCATCCTCTGCCCGATGTAAACATGTCAGCAATAACTGGCACGTAACTTTTCGTTGCGCTTCCCCGCCCCACAAAAGACTGCCCGCAGGGGTACGCAAACGAGACGGGCGTTACCCCCAACAATGCATGCAGTTTTTTGTTTGCCTGCGCCAGTTCAGCGCGCATCTCATCCAATGAATACTGCTCGAGGGCCTTGTCACGCGCCCACAAAAAGTTACCAGAGCATGGATGCATCATCGAGTGATTCCCAATCTCATGGCCGGTAGCAATAGCGGCCTTCCACCCCGCCAACTGCGCTTCAACAGCTCCCGGCATTACATAAAAAGTACCTTTTGCACCAAAGCGATCGAGCAACGGTATTCCTTTTGACACCTGACTGGGCCGCGCATCGTCAAACGTCAAACTTACAGCCGCAACTGCACCATCAGGCCATTCAAAGGCTGTTGAGGACTGGCCATAGCCTGTCGCAGGAAACACGACGAGCAAGCATATCACGCTTGCTCGTAATAAGGATTGAGACATTGGTGGTTAGTAATGCGAATGAGAGGAATCAAAAGACCACAACGAACCGTGAATAACGCCATGATGTGGCAATATACGTTTACAACGTAATATGTCGTTGTCCCTAACCTAGGAGCACTACGTGCTTCTACTTTGTTGTGAAATAGATGTGCTATACGCCTAGGCCCTGAATTATCCGGCACAGAAACCTCACCGCTATTAAAAAGTTATCCTTTCCGTTATATCTGTATCGTAATCTGATAACATCGTATGCCTACCTACACCTACAAACGGGAAGACGGGAGTGTCTTTGAAATTGATCAGCGCATCACAGCTGATGCCCTCGAGGTATGTCCGACTACCGGACAGAAAGTAAAGCGGATTATCAGCGGCGGCGCCGGCCTCGTATTCAAAGGCTCTGGTTTTTACCTGACAGACTATGGCAAGTCGGGCAGTTCAGCAGGCAATGCGCAGGCCAAAGAAAAAGGAAGCAGCGGCACCTCGGAAAG
Source organism: Bacteroidota bacterium (assembly GCA_039111535.1). NCBI lineage: Bacteria > Pseudomonadati > Bacteroidota > Bacteroidota bacterium. Next base: position 38,480 of record JBCCIM010000035.1, read on the forward strand.
CACCAAAGGTGACACGGCTTCCTCTTCTTCAAGCAATTCTGACTCAGGCAAATCTGACGCAAGCAAATCCAAAAGCAAGCCTGCAAAAGCCGAGTAATACCCTAGCGTGTCGCAAGACTGTCTAGCGAATACGCATACGTTTCGCTGTTCAGGGTAAACTTATACGTACCAGGTGCGGGGATATACGCTCGGATGTTCTGTGTGTTATTGCCGCCATCTATTGCGGCCACACCTGAAATGGGAAACCCAGCAGGATTTGCTTCAATTGCTCCGAGATTGATGTCCCAAGACTCGTTCGCGGTGAATTTAAAGTCAATGACTCCTGGGTTGTCGAACGCCATCTCCATTGAATAGTCCGTATCGCTCTGTTGGGTCATCG
>JBCCIM010000036.1 GCA_039111535.1 Bacteroidota bacterium
ACACGCCCGCCCATGTGAGACTGCAAACCTGAAAAACTTGAATCAGGAAGTATTTCAGAAAACAAAGTAACCCATGAAGTATACGGCTTGCCATCAAGTGTAAGCTGGATGCTTTCTATTTTTGCCGGTCCAATGCCCTGATTAACCAGCACAAACTGAAACCCACGTGTATTATATCCCTTTCCAAACTCAAGATGCGGCCAGGCTTCCGCGCGACGCTGAATAGACAACTCTTCTTGTTGTGCCCGCATGATCGAGGCCTGGTACAACGATACCCCTAAGGCGCAAATGCCTACAAAGACCGCTGCTGCAGCAACAATCATTTCAGGCTGAATGCGGCGTCGGCGTTTAAGGGAGGGAGATTCCATCTTTCGTTCAGCAAGTAAATCGAAAATCCAAGAGTAGTCGTTAAACTACGTATGCAGACACACCCCGCTCAAGAGCGCAATGCTCAATGGGCGCACCATAGGTTTGTAAATAATGTAGTATGCGAAAACTAAAAGCAATGCTCACCAGCCTGCAATCCTGAACAAAGTACAACCCATTCCACACTTGAGCGGGTGCCTGTCGCAGACAGGCGGGGGGTGTCCTTCCCTGAATGGCTACAAAAAATCGCCGGGTGTGCCCTAAGATTAAATCAGCGACCGCGATTGACTGCCATCAACCGTAATACACGCGCCGGTAATCAAGCTGGCGCGCTCAGAGCATAGGAATGCAACGGTATCTGCTACTTCTTCCGCCTTGCCAAAACGACCCAGCGGCAGGTTCTGTGCGATAAACTTAGCCATGCCTTCGGGGTCTTCATTACAGCGCCTGTCCCAGCTTCCTCCGGGAAATCTAATGGAGCCTGGTGCAATCGTGTTAACGCGGATGCCATCACCGGCAACTTCAAGTGCCAGGATTTTGGCCATACTGATCAAGGCAGACTTGGTTGTGTTGTAAATGGATAGCCCTGCACCGCCAGCTTCGCGTCCAAAAATCGAGGAAATAAATACGATGGACCCACCGCCCGCTGCTTTCATTGCGGGGATGGCTGCACGACTGCAACGCACATGCCCCAGCAAGTTCAGGTTCAGGATATCATCCCAATCCTGATCAGTTGTTTCTTCAAGCGGTTTGCGACGGTTGCCACCGGCGTTGCCAACGAGAATGTCTACCCGGCCATAGACTTTCATGGCTTCCTCAACCAGCGTAGTGCCCGCCGTCTCACTCGTTACATCCAGCGCAACAGTATGCACCTCCGCGCCATCTCCTCGCAATGCTTCAGCTGTTGCCTCGAGGGCTTCTGCACCACGTGCGCACAAAACCAGGCGTGCCCCTTCAGCAGCCAGTGAATGTGCTATTGCTTTTCCGATGCCACGGCTCCCTCCTACCACGAGGGCCACCTTTCCACGCAATCCTAAATCCATTGTATTTCTGTTTTATTGTAGCGCAATGTATAGAGTGGCCGGCCGGCTGCGTCATCTCAACGCAAATCGCCCGCCTCATCCGCGGTAATATAGCGCTAATCATTAAAAATGGCGGGCATTTTCAACGGGATGTAATAAGTTCTCTTTTATTTCTACAAACCTCCTGTAGCTGAACAAAAATGATCTGCGGCGTTCAAAAAATGACGCCAACGCTATCAAACCCCATACACGTTATGTCTGAAGACAAACCAACTTTTGAAGACCAGTTACGCGCCCTCGAATCTATCGTCGAAAAGCTGGAGACCGACATGCCGCCCCTCGACAAGGCACTGGCTTCTTACGAAGAAGGTGTAACGATTGCCAAAGACTGTCTTACTGCGCTTGAAGCTGCAGAACTTCGCATAAAAACCCTCAAACTGGAAGACTGAATATGATCGTCTGGGGTATCCGGATTTCCGGACTACTGCTTTGTCTGATTTGCCTGCCCGTTCATGCGCAGGATCAAGCCTTGTCGGTACGCGATCTGGTTGTCAAGGGAGATTCTGTATATGCCCAATTTGACAACCGTGCTGCACTAGAACATTACCAGGCTGCAATTGTGCTTGATTCCATGCATTTTGATACCCGGATCAAGCTCTCTAGAACCAGTTATGACTATGGCCTCGACCTCGTTGCGCAAAACAACATGGAAGCAGCATACGAGGAATTCCAGGCGTCCATTGTCCATGCCCGTCACCTCGTTGCGCATTTTCCCGACAGCGCCCAATCACATTTCCTCCTGGCAGCAACCCTCGGTAACCTGGCACTTTTTAAAAACGGGCGAGAGAAAATTATTCTTGGCAGAATGGTAGCAGAGCACAGCCAGGAAGCTATTTCGATTGATTCATTGCTGGCCTATCCTTACGTATCACTGGGTATTTACTACCGCGAGCTTGCCAACCTGAGCTGGATTGAGAAAACCCTCGCAAAAGTCTTCTTTGGCCGGCTCCCTAAAACCTCCTTCGAACAGGCGCTCGATTTACTCCGCACAGCACTCAAACTCCGGCCAAATTTCCCCTTCTTGCATTTTGAGTTGGGGAAAACCTTTTTGATGTTGTCGGAAAATGAGGAAGCGCGACGGCATTTCGAAACACTCGTATCTCTTACTCCGGAGACCACACAAGACAGGCGAAATCAGGACTACGCGCGCGACCTGCTCAAGAATTGGAAAAACCAGTAAACCACATTCTGTTTCAAAACAGACTATAGCCTGAATGTCAGCCCTTCATACGCAGCAGTGCAATTAACGCCGGCATCTTTCAAAACATCCTGTGCCTCGTCCTGAATTGCATCAATGGCATCATCCATTCGCTCTGGTGCGTGGTGGAACAAGGCCAAGTGACCGACTGACGATTCGCGCGCAAGTTTGCACGCCTGTAGTACCGTGCTATGGCCCCACCCACGCTTCTCAGGCATGTCTTTGGCCACATACATCGCATCGTGAGATAAGAGATCAGCACCTGTACAGAAGGTGACAAACTGCTCAAAAGAAGTGACTGGATTTTTAGGTGCAAGCTCATTGTCCGGTATATGCACCATCACTTTCCCTTCGTGCTCCACCCGGTAGCCATAGGCACCACCTGGGTGATTTAACTTGAGCCGGGAAATACCAAATCCTTCGCTGCGAAGATATTTCATCGGGCGCCGCTTGATTTGCTCGTACTCAGCCACTACTGCTGACGGGCGCATGGGATAATGGATGCCATCAAGCATAGAGATCAAAGACCAGGTTTTTTTGCCTCGTCGATAATCGATCAGGTGGACGCGCCGGCCAGGTTTGTACAGCGGTCCAAAAAAAGGAAAACCATCCAGGTGATCTCGATGCAAGTGGGTCAGAATAAAATAAATGTCCGTTACTTCATCCCCCAATGCATCCCCCAGGATTCGCACGCCACTTCCCGCATCAATAACAAGCAGCTTGTTATCAATTTGCACGCTGACACAGGAGGTATTCCCTCCATACTTCAGTGCCCTTGCGTCTGATATGGGATAGGAGCCGCGTACGCCCCAGAACTTAACGATCATAGTTTGAATCCGGAATACACAGAGCCGGCCCGATGCCGGCTCATTCTTACCCACATTGGTGATCAAATGGAAAAACTGAAATGACGCAACGTGCCCGCGTTATCACGGAGGCACTGCGCCACTAAGACCCGACTGTGAAAATACTACCCACGCATAGACGCCTATAAACAGCAACACACCGATAATCAGGCCAAACATAAATACATTATACGACCGACGGAGCAAGCTAAACTTCTTCTTAAGTACCGTTCCGAGCCCGTAAATGTCGCGAATCATGTTTACATAGAGGCTATCGGTATTTTGAAGCAATTCTTTCATCCCGATCACAAAATCCTCTTCCGGCAGGCTCACAAAGTTGCCAAAAAACAACAGATTCTTGTTGTTATTCCGAACGTCTTCCAGGTTTAGCACTTGACTCGAAACCCTTGGCCGGGCAGCCAAAACAGCCAGCGCCATAGAGCCAAGACAGGTAAGGAGCAATACAGCTGTCGGAATCAACAACCACGGATTGGTATCTATCTTCGGAGAAATGGAAGCCAGAATAATGGAAATAATAATCCCATTGATACTGATCATAATGTTGGCCTTGGCATCAGCGAGCGCACTCAAGTCCATGTTAGTCCGGTACGATGTTCTGAACATCGTTTCAATTCCCCGTGAAGTCCCCAACCCGGATTTATTGTCGTCCTTTTTCTTTTTCTTCTTTTTCTTCTTTTTACCCGCACTAGCCTCTCCTACTGCCGTTTCATAAACAGCAGATGATTCGCCTGATTCGGAGGACGCAGGTGACAACGCAGACGCATCTGCCTCGTCGGCTTTTACTTCTTCTGACATAAATGACTGTGGTCCGTTGTGACTAAACAAGGGCAACCGCACAAACAATTGCCCTTACTTGGTAAGGGCTAAATTACCATCTAGGCCCCTCTGTTCCAACTCTGGTTAAAACTATCTGATCAAAATCTGGTATTATACGCACCCCAATTGACAGAATTTGCAGAAAAGCCTATACCGGTTTTATACTCAAATTCACCAATTTCTTTCTATTGGACGGCCTACACATGCTGGTATTCTACCCATACCCCCTGCTCAAATACTTGGCCCTTGCGCTCAGCCTGGCTTGTTGTTCACCGGCAGCACAGCCACAAACGCCCGAACCGCAAGCCACTGAATCCAATATATCTGAATCAGCAGACACCCTTGGCCCTGTTCCTACCGCACCAACTATGGCTGCACAAAACACCTCATCGCAAGATTCCCTAATACCGACACCTACCGCTGACCATACGCCTGCTAATGCGCACCCTTTTCCAAACAGCTATTCCTTCGATGCGCCCGATGCATTGATGAAACTGGACAAATCGCTCAAAGAAATTTCCGGACTCACCTTGCTGGATGAACAACGCCTGGCAGCCGTCCAGGATGAAAAGGGAAAACTCTATATCATCAATGCCAGGAACGGCGAAATCAGCACGGACCGACGATTTGCTAAAGACGGCGACTTTGAAGGCATTGAACTGGCCGGCGATCTCCTTTATGCGCTCCGAAGCGATGGTGATCTTTATGAGATATCCGATTGGGACACCAAAGACCCCGATACCGAGAAGTTTGAAACGCACCTGGGTTCGAAAAACGATACGGAAGGCCTCACGTACGATGCAATGAACAACAGGCTACTGATTGTTTGCAAAGAACAACCGGGCGCCGGTCTGAAAAACGCGCGGGCAGTCTATAGTTTTGATCTCTCAACAAAAAAGATGAGCAAAGACCCCGTGCTAGTCATTGACCTCAAAGCGGTTGAAGCCCTTACTGAGAAGAACAAACTGAACAGCATTGTCCGCAACCTGGCAGCCCCCCTGACAAACCTCAGCGGTTTCAAGCCGGCCGGCCTTGCCATCCACCCGATAACCGGACAGCTGTTCATTATCTCCTCCGTACGCAAAGTTATCCTTGCCTACAACATGGATGGAACGCTTGAAGATGTCTGGTTGTTACCGGAAGATGATTTCCGCCAACCGGAAGGGTTGGCATTTTTGCCCAATGGTGATTTATTTATTGCCAATGAAGGCGGCAACGGGGCGGCAACCCTGATGCGCTTTAACTACAAGTAAAGATAAAACAGGGTACCTGCCGAACGCCATACCCCGGCAGCTCTCCTACCTTGTTTCCGACACCACACGACCACATTCCTTTTAAAGACGGCACCCGTCTTCTTACATGATAGACACCCGCTACTTTCTAGTCCTCGTCCTTTTGTTGGCTGGCTGTGCGACCTCCAAGCCCTACGTTGCTGAGCGATACCGAGACTGGCAATCCAAGGATGCCCCGCCAGCCTCAGAACTGGACTATCGCGTGTTCCTCATTGGCGATGCAGGTGGTGCCCCCGAAGGCGGGACAACCCCTGGCCTCACCTTGCTAAAAAACCAACTGGATGCTGCTGGTGAAGATGCCGCCGTCGTTTTTCTTGGTGATAACATTTATTGCTGCGGCCTGCCGGATTCAGCCGCAGAAAACCGCGCATTTGCCGAGCACCGACTCCTCGCCCAACTAAGGGCCGTCGAAGACTTTGGCGGGCGCGTTGTATTTGCACCCGGCAACCACGATTGGAACCACTCAGAACCTGGCGGCCTCGAAGCCCTTGCCCGGCAGGAAGCCTATGTAGAAGCATATCTGGGCGGAAAAAACGTTTTTAGGCCCGATAATGGTTTCCCTGGCCCTGAAGTAATAAAATTAACGGACCGCGCCCGGCTTGTTGTTATCGACACAGAATGGTGGATCACCCCCCACGAAAAAGGCCAAGGTGAATACGACAACTTTGACATCGAGGAAAAAGGCGATTTCCTCGTAGCCCTCAATGAAGTTGTCAAAGAATATGACAAAGAAGATCTGCTTGTCATTGGACACCACCCCATCTATTCCAACAGTGAACACGCGGGCAGATTCCCGTTACGCACACACATTTTCCCGCTCACAGAGCTCGCCCCCAAAGCCTACGTCCCCTTACCAATTTTAGGCTCGTTAGTGCCCATTTTTGTCCGTTATATCGGATTTAGGCAGGACATAGCGCACCCTACCTATCGTGCGCTTACCAGTTCGCTCCTCAGGGTTTTTGGAGAGCATGAATCAATCATCTACGCCTCTGGCCACGATCATAACCTGCAATATTTCAAGGATCTACACCACGATTACATCGTCAGCGGTGGTGGCTCTCGCACATCTTATGTTGCCCGCGGCGGAGCAGCAAGTTTCACGTACGAAACGCAGGGCTTCTCCACACTCAATTATTATAAAGATGGCTCGATATGGATGACCATGTGGGCCGCTGATGAAGCCGGCGAAGGCGAAGTGGTATTCCGCAAAGAAATCAAGGGACCGGCGCGCGATGCAGTTGACGCTGAAGTCCCGGATAACCCTGACATGGTGTATCCAGACTATTCAGACAGCACGTACGTCATAGCTGCCAACCCGAACTACAAGGCAAACGGCCTCTACGAATTCTTGCTTGGCAAACACAACAGAGATATCTGGGCCCTCCCCGTTGAGGTCCCTTATCTCGATATGGGTAAAGTTGCCGGCGGCCTTACGCCTGTCAAACGGGGTGGCGGGATGCAAACGTTCTCCTTGCGGCTTGCCGGCGAAGATGGCTTTGAATACGTTATTCGATCAATCGACAAAGACCCTTCGGTTTCTGTCCCGGAAGAATTACGCCAATCATTTGTGGCTGCCATCGTACAAGACCAGATAGCCTCCATCCATCCCTATGGCGCCTTTATCATACCCAAGCTCGCCAGTGCAGCCGGCGTTTACCATACTACCCCGCAACTCGTCTACGTACCCGACGACCCGCGTCTCGGTGTGTACCGTGAGAAATTTGGTAAGCAACTCATGATGTTTGAGATTCGTCCCAGCGACGACATGTCGAACATGCAACAGTTTGGCAACTCAGAAGACGTCATCAGTGCGACCAAATTTTACCAGGAAATTGAGGATGATAATGACAATCGCCTGGATGCCCCTGCATTTGCAAAGGTCCGGCTGTTCGACATGCTGCTCAGTGACTGGGACCGGCACAAGCTACAGTGGCGATGGGCCGAGTTTGACGATGATGACGGCAAAGGCAAGATGTATCGCCCCGTACCGCGCGACCGGGACTGGGCATTCAACAAGTTCGACGGCGTAATGCCTGCGCTGGTGCGTATTTCGTTTGACCCCAAATTCCAGGAGTTTGACGAAGACTTTGGCAACCTGAAAGGGCTGTCTAAAAACGGGCACTGGCAAGACCGCCGGCTCACGGCCACCATCTCGCGCGATACATGGATCGAAAAAGCTGCCGAATTACAGGCAAGCCTCACGGACGAGGTGATTGATGCTGCCGTACAGGACTGGCCGGCGTCTGTTGTAGAATACCACGGCGATGAAATTGCAGCAACCCTCAAGGTCCGGCGCGACAAATTGCATCTCGTTGCCGAAGAATACTACGAGATTCTGGCGCGCTACGTCGACATCGTCGGCTCCAATAAACACGAGCGGTTTGAAGTTAATCGTATCAGTGAAGAAGAAACTGAGTTAATTGTTTACAAAACCAGCAAAAAGGGAGAAAATCGCCAGGAGCTTATACGTCGGACGTTTTATGCTGATGAGACAAGAGAATTGCGCCTTTTTGGTCTTGGTGGTAACGACCATTTCGAACTGGGTGGCCGCGTAAACACCGGCATTCTTGTACGCGCCATTGGCGGCGTTGGGGATGATGTGTTTACTGACCACTCTGAAATCCTTGCCGGCGGCAACCGCGCCATTTTCTATGATACGCGCACCAGCAACGAAGCCACAGCCGGCCCAAACACCAAGGTGGTATTCTCCAACGACCCGGGTATAAATGCCTACGATCAGAAAGACTACCTGCACGACGCCAAGCTCCCCCAGGTGTTTTTCGGGCGTAACCAGGATGATGGAATCTTTGTCGGAGGCGGGATGAAGTTTGTCAAACATGGTTTTCGCAAAAAACCGTTTGACCGTTCCCAACGCATCGTGGGTAACTTTGCCGCGCTCACACAGGCCTTTAACCTGGTTTACGAAGGACAATTTGTCAACACGCTCGGCCAATGGGACCTGGGAATTGACGCCAACTACCGCTCTCCCAACAACTTCCGAAACTTCTTTGGCCTTGGCAACGAGACCGTAAAAGACCAGGATGCAGAGTTTTTCCGGGCGCAACTGGCAACTGCCCTCTTTGCACCATCTCTTGAACTGACAGACTACGCCGGCACATCAATTGAGCTAGGCAGTTTTGTGCGCTATGTAGATGTGCGCAATGAAAGCGACACGTTCATCAGTCAGGCCGGCATCGACGCGGGAAGCTTCAGGGATCAGGTGTTCTTCGGTCTATCCAGTGCAGCAACGCTCGATTTCACCGACCATCCGGCAAACCCGAAACAAGGCTTCCTCTGGGCAAACGATGCAGAGGTTAACATAGGCCTGTCGAACTCGGATGAAGTGTATTCAACCTTGCAGTCTGCCCTTTCCTTCTATATATCACCTTCAACTTCTCCTCAAGTTACTCTGGCATTGCGCTTTGGGGGCGCCCACAACATAGGCGACTTTCCGTTTTATGCGGCCAACACCATTGGTGGTCGCCGAACGGTACGCGGCTGGCGTAGTAACCGGTTTGCCGGCCGCACAAGTGTTTACACCAACGCTGAGGTTCGTGCCAAGCTGTTCAACGTCAATTCCTACGTCGCCACCGGCGAATTTGGGTTGCTCGGTTTCTATGATAACGGACGCGTTTGGACGGAAGCAGATACGGTAACGGGCCGCGTCTGGCACCAGGGCTACGGCGGCGGAATTTGGATAAGCCTCTTTGATGCCTTTGTACTCAATGCCACCATGGGCTTCTCTGAAGAAGATGAGATTTTCGACCTGAAATTTGGGTTTTTGTATTAGAGAAAATCTTTAAACAAGATTTTCTCGTATCCTGAACTCGATTCAGGATCCATACAGGTCAACTCAGAACCTGTAGAAAAAAAGATTTTCTCGTATCCTGAACTCGATTCAGGATTCCAACACGATTCAATGGGTTTATTACACCCAACCGTTCTCTGGATACCGGATCAAGTCTGGCATAACTTGGAGGGTAGAACGAGCATAGTCGCCCTTTTTATAGAGGCCCATCGAGCGATATGCATATCGCGGTATAGAGACAGAATCAAGATGGGCATGACGTTTAAAGGATCGCGCGGCCAGCGTTTCGCCCTATTGATTGCCGTTGTCCATATCGGCGTGGATATGCCACCGACCGTCATCTCCCCTCTTAAGGGCTAGAATAAATTTGCCGGCATCCGGACCGTCTGCTATCGCACGATATCCCCCAATGATATAAGCCACGGCATCTTCCACCGCAAAATCTTTCGCGCGTAACAACAATGGACCGCCGGAATTCCGGTACGCTTCAGCAATGGCAACGCGCCCACGGACAGCCGGACGGCCCGGGCGTAAAATGAAGCCATCTTCAGTAAACAGCGCCGCAAGCGCCTCCGCGTCGCGGTTTTGCCAGTGCGTTTCGTAATCACGGAGCACGCGGTCTAGTTCAGCCGGCAGCTCCACCGAAGGCAGCGCGTGTGGATACGGCTCATTTGAATCCTGTTTCTCTAGTAAAAACTCCTGCACGCGCGCCAAATCATCAGCATTCAGGAAATCTACCCCGGCATCGTATAATACCTGCCACACAGCCGGGTTATCAGACGTAGCCCAGAATCGAATTTTACGGCCCTCACTGTGGGCTTGCGCGACAATTTCAGCCAATTTTTCGCGGGCTTCTGCCGGCATTTCGCCATTTCCAAACCACCTGGCTACCTGCATCCAGTTACTGCTAACCAGCGGCATGAACGCAGTTGGCAGGGGCGGATTCAGGCCAAGGTCTTCCAGCCGGCCGTCATATGCTGCAAAACGGACCGTTTCCTCTAACATCGTTTCTCTATCTCTGTTGCCAGAGATAATGGCGGTCACTGGCCCAGGAATCGCTACACCATCGTTGAATTCTGTAAACATGTTGGGGTACCCGGCCAGCACTTCGCGCAAAACTTTGTAGGTCGAAACGGCTTCCGATTTCACATCAATCAACAACACAATAGAATGGGGCAGACCATATACACTGCCGCCGTTTACCTGGATCTGTTCCTTTAACGGATCGAGATACATGTGCTCTAACGTTAGCTCAGAATCAACATCCTCAAGGTCGTGCGCCACAAGCAGCGCACCGTCAACCAGGTGGATATCTACTTCGATGCTCCCTATTCCACGCGAAAGAGCCTCCAACAATGGGCGCTCCTGTTCGTAATCATTGTGCGCATGCGCGCGCCAGAGCGGCGTCACTTGCGATGCTTCCTGGGCGTATGCGTTACCGGGTATTGAACTCAGCAATACTAAAAGCATTACACCAAAATAACACACAAGATATTTCATTAATCTACCTTTGATTAGGTATGTGAATAAGCGCTGCATTGCGTACCTTTGCCCATCCTCGAACAAAACGACAAAAAGCCGATGGCCAGCCGCCGTAAATTTTTCAAACAAGCTACCGCCGTTTCACTGGGTTTTGCAGGTCTCCATTCTTTTATGGGTTGTGCAAACCCAGCTTTACAATCCATTGCAACCCCACCCCTTGTAGCTGATCCGCTGAAGGTACTGAGCCTGCCAGACGGTTTTTCCTACAAAGTTATTTCAAAAGCCGGCAATCAAATGATTGATGGGTTCCGGGTGCCTTATGCTCCTGATGGCATGGCTACGTTTGATGGACCTGACGACTTGACCATCATCGTGCGCAACCATGAAGTGGGACTACAAACAGGCGCCGGCGCTTATGGGCCAGAAAATGCGCTTTTTGCTAACATCGACCCAACGCTGTTGTACGACGCAGGCTTTGGCAAAACCCCCTCACTTGGTGGGACGTCGACCATTGTCTATGATACAAAAAAGCAGGAAGTGGTTCGGGAATTTCTGAGCCTTGCCGGCACCATTCGTAATTGTGCTGGCGGCCCTACGCCCTGGAGCAGTTGGATCACCTGTGAAGAAAGCACAGAGCGGGCCGGCAAAAACACAGAAAAAGACCACGGCTACAACTTTGAAGTACCGGCTACACTTGAGCCTGCCATTGCAGCGCCCGTCCCTTTGAAAGCGATGGGCAGATTCAACCACGAGGCAGTGGCTGTCGAACCGGAATCAGGCATTGTCTATCAGACTGAAGACCGACATGATGGTTTAATTTACCGGTTCATTCCCGACGTCCCCGGGCAGCTCGCGGAAGGTGGCAAACTTCAGGCCCTTGCCGTTATCGGACAGGATAGCATGGATACCCGCAACTGGGAGTCAGACGCAACCGTGCGACTTGGCGAGCAACTGCCAGTGCGCTGGGTAGACCTCGACAATGTCGAGGCACCAGACGATGATCTACGCTACCGCGGATATGCCACAGGTGCGGCGCGTTTTGCACGTGGTGAAGGGATGTGGTATGGCGACAACACCATTTTCTTTGCTTGCACCAACGGTGGTATTGCAAAGAAAGGACAGATCTGGAAATACGTACCGAGTGCTGCAGAAGGCACACCACAGGAAAATGATAACCCAGGTTACCTGGAACTGTTTGTTGAGCCGAATGACAGAGAAATTGTAGAAAACGCGGACAACCTGACGATTGCCCCCTGGGGTGACCTGTTTGTCTGTGAAGATGGAGATGGCAAACAAAATCTGCTCCGCGTTACCCCTGCCGGCGAAGTTATCCGATTTGGCACCAACATGATCAGCGAATCAGAATTTGCCGGCTCCACGTTTTCGCCCGATGGCACAACCTTGTTTGTAAACATCCAGGGAGACGGCCTTACACTCGCCATTACTGGACCATGGGAGCAATTTAGTGGGTAACCAACGACGTTAAACCTGGCCGCCAAGCAATTCGTACGAAGCATATTGCGCACGCGTTTTTTTGCGGCGTGATTTCACGTACGCGTTGCTGTGCTGGGCATCGATAACCCGCGCCTTCGTGTTGTCTCGAAGCTGTATGTCGAGCATGCGTTTCATTTCGCGGAACAGGGTGCGGTTGTAAATCGGGAATGCCACCTCAATGCGCCGGCTCAGGTTGCGCTTCATCCAGTCTGCTGAAGCAAGATACATGACCGGTTTACCGGCATTGTGAAACAGGTATACCCGCGCGTGTTCGAGGAAACGATCCACAATGCTCGTAACCTGGATATTTTCACTCTGCCCCGGTATGCCCGGTACAAGGCGACAAATACCCCGCACAACGATCCTGATGTTCACGCCGGCCTGGCTTGCTTTGTATAACCGGGCGATAATTTTCTCGTCTTCGAGGCTGTTCATCTTCAAGGTCATCTCAGCCTTCCGCCCCGCTTTTGCCTCCGCAATTTCCTGTTCGATCAGCGCATTAAATTGTTTGCGCATGTTAAATGGCGCAACCAGCAGGTGCTCGAACTTCGGGTTCTTCCGTTTGCCGTTTAGAAATTGAAAGACTTTGTTGATCTCAGCAGTGAGGCGTTTGTCAGCTGTTAAAATTGCCTCATCTACATAAACACGCGCTGTTTTCTCGTTGAAATTACCCGTACCGAGATAACAATACCTTACACGGTTCTCCCCTTCTCTGCGCACAACCATGGCAATTTTTGCATGCACTTTGAGTCCGGGCATGCTGTATAGCACCTTCACGCCGGCCTCTTCCATTTGAGAAGCCCAATATAAATTAGACGCCTCGTCGAACCGTGCTTTCACCTCCACAAAAACCGTTACTTTCTTGCCGGCTTTCCGGGCAGCAATCAGCGCCTGCGTTATCGCAGATTTGCTTGCAACACGATAGAGCGAAGCCCAGATCTCCTCAACCTGCTCATCTGCAGCTGCTTCTTCGAAAAAGCGGATCACAGGGTCGTAAGACTGGAAGGGAAAATGCAGTAGTTGGTCCTTCTTTGCAATGACCTACAATATGGAAGGTGCTTCCGTCAGCACAGGATGCGCCAGCGGCGGCATCGGCTTATACATCAAGTGCTTTTTATCAAACCGGGGGAAACCAAACAAATCGTGCAGGTTGTGATAGCGCCCGCCCAGCACCATGTCTGAATTGTTGAGGTTCAGCTTCTCTTTAACCAGCGCGGCAAGCGCAAAAGGCATTGATAAATCGTAGAGGCAACGCGTGGGCAAGCCCGTGACTCGTTTTTTCAGGCTTTTGCGGATCATCTCGACAAGGTCTCCTGAAAACTCATCTTCGAGATAAAGATCTGCATCACGCGAAAGCTTGATTCCGTATGTATTCCCCGTTTCGCGCTCCGGATATACTTTCCCAATGTTGAAGCGGATGACGTCTTCAATAAACATGACATACCGCTTCCTCCCTTGCGCTGGCAATTCTACAAAACGCGGAAGCGTTTCACAGGGTACTTCCAGTAGCATGTGGTCAGGTGCATCTGAATTTTCCCGCCAAATTTCAGTTGCGAGGTATACAGTGCGGTTTTTCACAAAGTAGTCTGCAGCCAGAGTTTGCAATGCAACCGGCTTTAATTGTGCTAAAACCTCTTTTTCGAAATAAGACTGCAGGAAAGTCTGCTGGCGCTCACTCAGGTTTTGCTCGTTTAGCAGAAAGATGCCTTCTGCCTCAAGCGCCGGCAACAGGTCCCGCCAAATGGCACCAAAACGCTCTTGCTGCGCCGTAACAATTTCGTTGATCTCTCGGACAAGCCGGGCCGGATTGAAATCTAACTTCTTGACTGACTTCCGCTTTAATCGCACCAGGCTGCGCATCGATGCGACCCGAACCCGAAAAAACTCATCCAAATTGGAAGAATAGATGGCAAGAAATGACAGGCGCTCTAAAAGTGGCACATTTGGATCTTCAGCTTCCTGCAGGACGCGGGCGTTAAACGATAGCCAGCTGATCTCACGGTTCTCATATACCATTGCTTTTTTCTCAGCCATACTTCTAAACCTTGGGTGTCTTCCTGGGACGCAAACGGTGTTTTATCTGTTTAACGATCGTGCCGGTACACGGCCTCTGCGCGATCACAAGGGCCTCCAACGGGCGGATTGGCTTTGCGCACAGTTACTTCAATACCAAGCACAATGTTATAATGCTCAATGATTTCATGCGCAATCAGATACGCTAGTTTTTCGATGAGGTAAAACTTGTTCTCTGTCACAATTTTTTTCACAACTTTGTATACGGCCTCATAGTCGATTGTGCGCGCCAGATTATCCTCAAGGGCAGCTTTTTCAAAATCAACCTGCATCACTACATCCACTTCATAGCGCCCGCCAATCCGATGTTCTTCCTGCATCACGCCGTGGTGGGCGTAGAACACCGCATTTATCAGTCTTACCGTTCCAATCGACATATCCTGTTCCAGTTGTAGTGGGCCTTGCATGAATGGTTTAACGCCAGAGGGTAAGGAAAATACATCTACCAAACAATGCTCCACCGAAAATACGCTAAACGGGCGTCTTTGGGGCATTATCGTAAATCAGGGCACCAAGAAATCCCCAAAGCACTGTAGGTCAATTTGCCTAAACGTTATATGCCTATGCGTATTTGGCGCACCTCCGACAAGCTATAGTCTATTTATTTTTGCTTGCGGGTACCCTACCATGGGTACATCTTATAAAGAAATCTGTCACTACTCCGACCTCTTACTCCTCCATCTCCAGTTCAGATTTCTTGAGAATGTTCTGCTTTCGCTTTTTCGTTTAACAACTTATCTCTGTACCCACGAGCATGTCTCTATTTTCACTTTTATCTACTGCGGTTGCTGTTCCGTTGGCCGTAGTATTGGCTGCCTTTATGTGGTTTTTTATCCGAGCCCAAATGGCAGACAAACAAAAGGGATCCAAATCCTCACGCAAACCCATTAAAAAGATTGCCTATGACAAACCAGCCGCTACTACTCCTTTTATTTCTAACATGAACCTCTCAGCCAGCATGCCGGTGCACCAGGATACGGTTGCAACGCTGGCTACAGCATACACTGCCAACAGTTCGGATACGCTGAGCTATCAGCCCTTATCCAACTTTTTGGGCAGCAGCCCCCTTGAACAGAATACCTTACCCAACACAGCAAGTAGCGAACTTGCCACACTATTGCCTGAGCCGGCAACCATAGAATTTGACATCAAGGACATTCCGGGTATCAACAGCGCGATGGAAAAGGAATTGTTCGAGCTTGGTTATACGTCGGTAGAGCAGATCGCCCGATGGGGTCGCGCTGATGTGCGCGCTGTGTCAGCCACCCTTGGCGTTGACCAGCAGAAAATCGAAGATGAATGGATTGCGGGGGCCCGCCTCATCCTATCAATAAGATGAGGCGATTTTTTCGGCTAGTTTGCTGGCCGGAATGGCAGTCAGATCGTGTAAGGAAGCAACCCGTGCATCGATATCAGCACGTTCAATTTCCAAAAGCTGATCCGGACCGAAGCGTTCAACCGTAAATGAGGCGAGCGCCGTACCAAATACAACAGCGCGCTTGAACGCCGCGTCGTCAAATTCTGGGTACTGGGAGAGGTATCCAACAAAACCGCCCATAAAGGTATCGCCGGCACCCGTTGGGTCCTGAATTGCATCCAGCGGATACGCCGGCAGCGCAAAAAGGGAATCATTATCGATGACCATCGCGCCATGCTCTCCTTTCTTGATCACCAGCACGCGGGGACCCATTGTCAGGATTTTACGTGCTGCTTTAAGCAGGTTAAATTCACCCGCCAACTGGCGCACTTCTTCGTCGTTGATCATCAGGCAATCAATTTTGCGCAATGTTGCACGCAACCCATCAAGCGTGTGATCGATCCAGAAGTTCATGGTGTCGCAAACAACCAGTTGTGGACTTGACATCTGTTCAAGCACACTTGATTGAAGCGTCGGGTCGATGTTACCCAGGCACACGATACGGCTGTCTTTATACATTGACGGCACAACCGGGTCGAACGTCTCCAACACATTCAGGTGTGTATAAAGCGTATCGCGCCCGTTGAAGTCATCGTGATATTTACCAGCCCATGCAAAGGTCTTGCCCTGCTCCTGCACTTCGAGGCCGGCTATATTAATCCCACGACTGTCGAGCACGTCGATATAGTCCTGGGGAAAATCATTGCCCACAACGGCAACAAGCCGCACATCATCACAAAAGAAACGGGACGCCAACGAAATATAGGTTGCACTGCCTCCAAGCACCTGCTCGGCAGATCCTGCTGGCGTTTCAATAGAATCAAACGCAACAGTGCCTACTGCTAAAATACTCATACCATCTTAAATTTAATGAACCGGAGAGCCGCGTAATTATACACAAACAAGTGCTTATTAATAGCGCGTTCTGATCCAATCGCTAATCCGCTTGAATACAAATGCACTGAAAACTGTTTTTGCAGATTGTAAAAGCGATTCATACAGCGACGAAGCTTCCCCTTTCTGCTTTTTGATCGTTTTCGATAGATCAGTTGCAGCTACCTGCAAAGAATCGGCAGCGCGTTCTGCAGCATCGGAGAATGAGGAGATGATCTCACCAGTCTTCTCGTTGGCTACGTGTCCAAGATCACCTGCACGCTGGTTGATCAAATCGCCCAATGAGCCGGCGCGGTCATATATAGAGCCCCGCGTGGATCGAACACGGTCGGCCATCTGTTCACCTGCAGCGGCAGCTTGTGCTGAAAACCGGTCTACGGTATCTCCCGCAAATTGACGAGCAGAATTGGTCAGATAGCTCGATTTCTGCCGCGCGCGCTGTGATAAGCTAGGCGGCGGGGGCGGTTCCAGCGCCTTGGTTAGGGCCCGGCCTACAACCATGCCGGCGCCAACAGCCATCAGGAAAGCGAGTCCGGGATTGTCTTTCACCCAGGTTTTGGCTGCGTCACCTGCTTCTTCGAGGTCAATTTTATTAATTTCGCTCCGGAGCCGATCACTTGTCTGTTTGAGATCTACTCGTGCCTGTTCGTATGCCTCACGTAATTCGTTGAGCATTTCGCCAGTTTCCTGTGCATCGGATGCTTCAGCGGTCGGCTGTTCTGCGGCTGGTTCTTGTTTTTTTGCCATAGCGATAGTCTATGCGCCCCCTTTCGGAGAATTTGATCGATAAATAGGTGTTATTTTTAGCGTAGGTCTTTTATATTAAGGACTTACAAACTTGCTAATCCTTTTCAGGCCAATTAAGGTATTATCGGCGCAACAGGACTCCAATGAATACCCCGAATCCGAATCCACTCAACATGGCGGCCGTCTGGTTCTCTTCGATCCAATCTTTGGCCTGTTCTACGAGATCCGCATATTCTCCATTAATCGTATGATCTGTGCCGTTTTTATAGGGTTCACCGGCATGAAGGTCGCCGGCGCCATTTGATTCGCCATACAGATTTTTCTCAGAAGATGCGGTGCCCGATTTTGATTTTGCCATCTTTGCCTGTCTCAGGTTGAATGCGACTTTTTCTTATGTCCGGTTTCTTAAATCCAGTGTCTTTTGTTCGTACCCTGCCCGGCAGCCCACAGTTCACCACACTCAGGTGTAGGTGCTGTCTGGGATGCCTTTGGTACCACTAAATAATAATAATTATGCTGCAGCCTCAACCCGGCGACTATGTGACAAGATCCAGGACATGCAATTTAAGCTATCATCTGCACGTTTTAGGCATGAGAATAGTTTATGATTTGGTTCATCACAAGTTTGCGACGAAAACATTTAACGCCTTATAAACGTTGAGTCTACCCATCTTCAACCATTCATTGCCCAAATGGATGCATCCCTTAAATTCATTTATGGCTAAAATCTCTCGAAACGTTTTTCTGGCTCTTTTGCTGATGTTTGGCGGCCTGAGTCAGCCGGCAGCTGCGCAGATGCCTCCCGAGAACGGTGACCGGGTTTTTGCAGAAGCATTCAAACTGCATACCGATCAGTTGTTTGAACAGGCCAATCATGCGTTTGATAAATTTCGCCGACAATACCCGCAGCACATCAACGCACCGGAAGCGCTGTATTATCAGGCGGAGTCTTCGCTGGTTGTTGGCCGCGAAGAGGAAGCTGTGCATTTATTCAGCCAGTTTCAAGATCTATACCCTTCTCATCCCCTTGCGTTTGAAGCCCGGCTGGCCCTCGGCAAATACTACTACGCTGCCGGCCAGCACGACAAAGCCATTAACACCCTGGCCCGTGTTGTCCAGAAAAACCCACCCGACGAAGTTGCTGCGCGCGCACTCTATTGGATGGGCGAGTCAGCGCTGAATCTCAACAACCTCGCAGAAGCCGTTGGGTACTTCGAACGGGCAGCCATTGAATACCCGGAAACAACCACTGCACCAATCGCCCTGTATGCCGTTGCAGCAACACAGGTGCGCCAGGAAAACCCGGAAGCCGCTGTTCGGTTTTTCGAACTGCTCTCTGCGCGCTACCCGCAGTCTCCCTATACGCAGAACCTCGGATTAACGCTTGCTGAAGTGTATTACGAATTGGGCGACTACCGCCGGTCTATCGATGAAGTGAAACGCCGGCTACCCAACCTGAGCGGCCCCGCACTCGACCGCGCAAACTTCCTGCTGGCTGAATCGCACAACCAGCTCCGCGAAAGCGACCAGGCCATTGTCTATTACAGACGCTTCACGGAAAACAACGCTGACAGTCCGTTTTACCGCAACGCCCTTTATGGCCTCGCATGGAATTACCACTCGGAAGGTGCCTACCAGTGGGCAGCTGAGCATTTTGGGCAAGTGCTCCAGCAGCGCCAGAAAGACGAACTTGCAGCCAACGCTGCATACTACCGCGCCGTTAACACCAAACTGGCAGGCCAGCCTTTCGAAGCGCTGAACATGTATAAAGATGCAGCCGCCCAGTATCCCAAGAACGAAATCTCGGACCAGATCATGTTTGAGCTCGGGATGACGGCGTATGAGTTACGCAGGTGGGAAGAAGCCCGCGATGCGTTCACCCGCGTGATCAATGAATTCCCGGCATCCAACCGCCGCGGCCAGGCATTTTTCCGGCGCGGCAGTTCGTTTATTGCGCTCGGTGATTTTGACGCAGCGCTGAGTAATTTTGACCGGGCCATCGCGCTTGACGCAGCACCGGCTTCGCTCAAGCAGGAAGTTATTTTCCAGAAAGCCTGGCTGCAATACCGCAGCGGCAATTATTCAGCGTCAGCGCCAGCATTCATGGAGCTGTTTCAGAAAAACGCGTCCACCGAAGTTGGCGGCGAAGCCCTCTTCTGGGCAGCAGAGAGCTACCATCAGTTAGGTGACCTCCTGCGCGCTTCGCAGCTTTTCCGGCAATACCTCCGCGGCTACAGCGGCGGCAAACAAGCTGACGCTGCACACTATGCCCTTGGCTGGACACACTTCAAACAGGGCAACTACGAATCAGCCATCGGTGAATTCCGGCAATTCCTCAGTCAATACAGAAATGTAGACGAGTTTGTCCCCTACCGGACCGACGCCCTGCTCCGCATGGCCGACAGCTACTATGCACTCAAGCGTTACCCGGAAGCCATCCAAACCTACGCCCGTATCGGCGGCGAAGATGGCAACGACTACGCCCTCTACCAGGTTGGACAGGCCTATTATAACGCCGGTGAAGGATTTGAAGCAATTACCACGTTCCGCCGGCTCCTGCGCGACTTCCCTGAAAGTGACTGGGTTGAAGAATCACAATACAACCTCGGCTACTTGTATTTCCAGAACCAGAATTACCAGGAAGCCATTGGCGAATACCAGAAACTGATTCGGGATTATCCGAGGGACCCGCTTGCAGCCAAAGCCCAGTATGGCATTGGCGACGCACAGTTTAATGCCGGCAACATGGAAGAGGCGGTCGAATCTTACCGCACCGTGCTCCAGCAATATCCTAACAGCCCGTTTTCTTCTGATGCAGCAGCCGGCATCCAGACGGCGCTCATTGTTTTGGGTGATGAAGAACGCGCCAGCGAAATCATCGAATCGTTTGCCGGCGACAGCAACTCAAACGCCCTTGCAGATGAAATGCGATTCCGCCAGGCAGAAGTGAAATATCAGACCGGCCAGATTGACGAAGCGTTGCTCGACTTCCAGCGGTTTGTCCGTAATTCCGAAAATACGCAACTCCTCCCTGATGCGTACTTCTATCTGGGTTCAATTTTCTCCGAGCGTAACCGTCCCCAGGAAGCAGAGGCATACCTCAAACGTATCGTCACCCGCCACCCGCAGAGCCCGCGTAACGCCGACGCTACACGGAAGCTGGGCGACTTGCTCCTCGCACAAAACAGAAGCCAGGAAGCGCTAGACACCTTCCAAAGCCTGGAAGGGTTGCAAGCAGATAACCCACAAGTGGTTGGGGAAGCGCGCTACGGCCAGGCCAAAGCGCTCTTGCAACTGGGCCGACAGGCAGAAGCGGAGCGGTTGCTCAATGAATTGACACAAGCCGGCGGCGATCCGTCACAGCTGGGGCCAGTCCAGTTGGGCCTTGCCCGCGTTTACGAAAGTGAAGGCCGCACCCAGGATGCCGTCAACATGTACCGGAATGTTGTTGATCAAAACCTCGATGCAACAGGTGCTGAAGCGCTGTACCGTCTCGGACAATTGCTGGTCAACCAGGGACAAGATCGGGCTGCACTCGAAGAGCTTGGCCGCATGTCGGTGCTCTATGCCGGCTACTCCGACTGGGTTGCCCAGGGCTACCTGGCACAGGCCACAGCATTCCGTAATCTGGGCCAGCGCGGTGACGCCCTGCAGCTCTACAATCGCATCATAGAAGAATACAGTGGTACAACGTTCGCAGATTTGGCAGCAAAAGAGAAGGCTTCGCTCTAATTCTATGAAATACTCAAAATCCCTTTTGCCGTACGCGTTATTGATCGCAGCATGTTTGCTGGCGAACCTGACTGCAATTGCACCAGCTCTTGCGCAGCAGCGTGACACAACCGGTACCCTGCTCCCCGACATTTCGCCCCGCGAAGTTGAAATCCGTGGCGAATTGCAGATTGCGTTTCCTTCCCTGATTCGGCAGCCGCTCATCGGCTTCAACCCGCCACCACGCGTGCCGGAGTTGCCAGAAGGCCGCATGCCTTTTATCGAGGACTACAAACTCGCAAGTGCCGACTTGCCCAATACACCGCTCGGCCAACCCGATCCGCCTTCTGTAAGCTCGCTTGGCGACTTGCAGCCTTTGCGCGGTGAATTTGAAGCCAGCGCCGGCCGATACCTGAGCCGCATTATCCGTGCGCGCTTGAGTGCTTCAATAAATCGGAATAGCGCGCTCTACAGCCGGATCGACTACCAGGGCACAGAAGGGTACTTTCTCGAAGACGATTCGAGATTTCCCGACCTGAGAAACCCGTTTGATGGCCTGTATGCCGTGCTCGGTTACCAGTCAGTTGGCGCCAGAAGAGGCTGGGGTATTGAGTTAGACGGCAACGTCGATTCGTACACCCTCTTCGGCACCAACATTCTCGAGAACGATTCTATTTCTTCACAAGTAGTACTTCCAGACCGCAACGGCCTTGCCGGCAATGCTGAGTTCTGGATCCGTTCGCAAGGTGAAGCGGCAGTTGACGCAGAATTCCGTCTCAAATATGGCGGCACGCGGTATCAAACTGATTTATTTGACAACGCACTCAACGCCTTGCCGCGGCTGGATCAAAAAGAGAAACGTCTCACAAGTGTATTCAATCTGGGCGTCCCGTTTAGCATTGGCGATTTCCTGGTACGTACGGAAGTCTCTGGCGCTGGTCTGGATGACGAATCAGTTTTTGACTTCTCAACCTACTATCTGAACGTCGGCTCGGGCTTCAAAGTAGTCTTCAGTCCAACGTTCAATATCCAGCTTTTGGGCCGCTACCTCGGTACCTCATTCATCGATGGCGGGCAAGACGAATTCCGTAGCTACCTGAGTGCTGATGCACAGTTGAATCTGTACCCGGCACCGGGCGTTTCTATTTTTGCCAGAAATACCCCGGGACTCGACCGCAACACAATGTGGGAAGTCTTCCGGCAGAACCCGTATGTCTCAGACATGCTGCAACTGCAGTCGAGTATCCGCCCGATCGATGCCGAAGCCGGGTTTACGTTGTTCAAAGGCAACGTCCAGATGTCGGTCAAGGCCGGCTACATCCAGTCGCCAAACTTCCTCTTCTTCGAATCAGAAGCAGACCAGCCAGGCATTACAGGCTATAATTATCGCAGGGGAATCTTTGCGTATAACTATGCAGATGTCGAAATTCTGCATGCTGACGGCGATATCTCTATCTCTTTCCCGAGCGGTATCCACGCCAAATTTGGGGTATCGGTACGCGAGGCACAGTTGACAGACAGTGAAGTGAACGTACCTTACTACTCCCCTATCATCAGCGAAAACCTTATCTCGTATACCTTTGCTGAAAAGCGTATGATGCTTCAGTTGCTAACCACTTACCATAGCAGCAGAAATCGCAACCGCTTCGACAATTCCAAGGTTGATGATTACTTCGACATGGACCTGAGCTATTCCTATAAAATGCACCCTGGTCTTGGGATGATAGTCAGGCTGGAAAACATTGTAGGTAGCCGGCTTGAGCACTGGGAGCATTACCGCGAGGCGCCTTTCACCGTTTCAGCAGGATTACGGGTGTTCTGGTAAACTGGTTTTACATGATTTAAGTGTTTGATTCATTGCGCCTCAAATTGTAACGCTCCGGAAACAATTTGAGGCGCAATGCCTATATTAACGCCACCTTTGATTCTTCAAAGACTTGTACATATCTTATTTCACGACCGAGATAGTTTCTACAGAGACATAAATTTGGTACCGTTCTTGCATCTCTCTGTGCTTCTCCCTAATGGCGCTTATACCCCGGAAGTCTTATGACTACGACTACTTTAGACCAACTAAAAGAGACGCTTGCTGATGTTGTCCGTGAAGCGCTGGCTAATGGACAAGATGTGCAGCTCCCGGGTTTGGGTACACTCCGCGTAGTACACAAACCAAGCGAAATGATAGAAGATGATAACGGTCAAATCGTTATGCGCCCCCCACGAGATGAAGTAGTTTTCGAACCCGAAAACGCTTGATTCTCCCGCTCCCTTCTCTTCTCCATTATTAGCTGAACATAATTACCAGGCATGCCAATGCTCCTCATCGAACAACTCGCAAAGCAACTTGACTTGCCAACGGACGATGTAAACAACGCGCTTGCAGAGCTCGTTGACAAAATTAAATCTGACCTGGACAACAACCAGCCGGCAATACTTCCCGGTGTTGGTACGTTTGAACAAGGCGAAGACGCCCTTGCCTTTGAACCTACCGAAACGCTGGCAATGGCCGTTAACAACCGTTATGCGGCCCTCGATTCAGAAATGATTCAACTCGGGTTCGAAGAGCCTGAGTTCTCGCTTTCTGACAACTTACAGGAAGGGAACGACCAAGAGGTAGACCAGTCTCTTATCGATCAGATAATTGCTGACGACATGAGCGCCAAGGGTCTATTTACTGATAATGACGATTCCAATCCTCAACCAAACCCCATCGAAGGCTTAGATCCATTTGAAGGCGATCTGCTCGAACCAGCTTTAGAAAATCAAAATTCACCCACGCCCGACGCTACCACGCCCGAAACTGAGGTGGAACCCGCATCCATGAAAGAAGAAGATCCAAATTCAAAAAATCCATCGAACAACGATCCCCTCGGATCGGACACAGAATGGAGTCCTTTCTTTGAAGAACTTGAAGGCGAAGAATTCGATATCGACAATACGATCGACTTGAGCGCTGAGGATTGGCAAGCAGACGTTCCTGCACCGCCCCCCTCGCCATTTGCCTCATCTTCTGATTCATCCAATACCAATGCGGATGACTTGTATTTTGATGTAGATGCAGACCCGGATGATACGCTTTTTGCGCCGGCCGGCAGCATAGACGTCGAAAACCCAAGCAACGAAGACATGTCCTGGGCCACCGCCCCATTGGACGATGTAACCGACTTTTTTGAAGACGATCCTTCCATGAGTTCGTCTTTTGGTGAAGAAACTGATGTCCTTTCAGCAATGTCTGCTGAAGACGAGTTTTTCTCCCCCGTCAGTGGCTCTGCTAACGTAACCCCGGACGACACGCTTTTTGCCCCTTCCGAGTCCATTTACTCTGAAGATGCTTCTACCGAAGCTGACGACACCATCTTCCTCGCGCCTGACCAGACGGTCCAGGCCGGTGCACAGGCTGAACAGCCCGATGCATATGCGCCGCAAGCTGAAGCCCAGACGCAGCCTGATGCAGCGCCGGCACCGCCGCCGCGTTCTCGCAATCCTTATGCATACCGCGAAGATCGCAGAAAAAAGTCTGCATCTTCTTTCCCTTGGATTGCTTTCCTGATTGGCACCCTACTCGTAGGCGGTATTGGCACAGCTATCTGGCAGGACTGGATTCCGCTACCATTTGGTAACTCGGATGCACCGGCAACAACTGCTGTTGCAACGCCTCCTCCGGTGGAAACGCCACCAGAATCAACACCGGCAAACGTAGATCCACAACCGCAGCCAGCTACTGCGGGTGGCGAAGTGAGCACCGAAAATACACCACCAACACAAGCGGCTACACCGCCGCCGGCACCTGTTGCTCAGCGTATTCCTATCGACCGCGCACGCGGCGGATGGACCGTTGTTGTTACCTCGAAAGAGCAACGTATTGAAGCTGCACGAATAATGGATAATTTTGTAGAATTATTTAGCAGTTCTCAGGTACCAGTTGATATATTACCTACCAACGATTTTGATAACACGCGGTATCGTGTAGGTATTGGTCAGTTTTCTTCTCGGGATGCAGCAAGCACCTTCATGAGTAGAAGCAGAACCAGCCTTCCAGAAGATGCTTGGATTTTGAGGATTGAATAGTCTTAGTATGACCAAACTTGCTGTTGCTCTGCTGCACCTGAATGTAGCGCGCCCCCAGGATATTTCAGCGTTTCCTGCCCAGGACTCATTACTTACCAACGCTCCCGCCGAAGTTGGTACCCCCCTGATCGAGATTATTCTCCAGGGCGGCTGGGTCATGATTCCGCTCGGATTGCTTTCTGTGCTGGCGATATACCTGTTTATTGAGCGCCTTGCTACGTTACGTGCTGCGCAGTCCGACCCATACCAGCTTACCGACCGCATCCGCAGATATATCCAGGTCAGCGACGTACGCGGCGCCATTGGTTTCTGTGATGCGCAAGACAATCCTATTTCTCGCATCCTCAAGCGTGGCCTCGAGCGCCTTGGCCGGCCCATTTCTGAAATTCAGGATGCCGTGCAAGCCGCCGGCAAACACGAAGCTTTTGAACTGGAAAAACGAACGGACATGCTCGCCAGTATTGCGAGTATTGCACCCATGCTTGGTTTCCTCGGTACCGTAATTGGTATGATCGAGGCCTTCCAGGAAATCCAGAACCTGCAAGGTAATGTAAACCCAAGCGTACTCGCCGGTGGTATCTGGGAAGCATTGATTACCACCGCAACCGGTTTGTTGGTCGGGATTGTAGCTATTTTCTTCTACAACTTTCTCATCAACCGCATAAACCGCCATGTGAATAACATGGAGCGGTCTGCAACCGACTTTATCGACCTCCTTCAGGAGCCCGTTCCGTCACGCGCTGAAGAACGCGCGTATTAATCCAGCCCGCCCAACGCGATGTCTTTTCAATTTTCGTCTTCGAAAAAGCCATTAAACGTGTTTAGCGCAGCTGGTCTGACTGACATTGTTCTGCTGCTGCTGATCTTTTTCTTGCTTACCTCTAGCTTTATCCCGCAATTTGGGATCAAGGTAAACCTGCCCAATGCTGACGCCTCTGCGCCGGCCGACCCAAACTACGTTACCGTAGTCATCACCGATGATGGGCGGTATTTTGTAGAGCAGGACCAGGTAAGCGAAGAAGCGCTCCTCGACGCCATTATAGCCGCAAGAGGGCAACGCAACGCCCTGTTGCTTCGTGCTGATGAAGCGGCAACCATCAACCAGTTTGCTGCTGTAGGCAATGTAGCAAAGGCGCTGAACCTATCCTTCTCCATGGCCACCGAACGCGGCCGGCGTTAACCTGCGCACGGCCTTTCCCGTAAGGCGCTTCCCCTTTCTCAACTCCTCTTTCTCCCTGCATGCACCTGCATCGCTGAGGCGTTGAATGTATTGGATTTGATTTCTATACTGACACCTGTGCAAGCGCACAGTTTTGTGTGTCTTGGTCTATTGCGTCATCAACTTTCCTCTACGCCGGCATGCCTCGCGTATCCCCCGCCCTGCTCTACCGCGCCTGTTATGGCAAATATGCCATTGCAGCCGTAAATGTTTTTTGCATGGAGCAGATCCTCGGCTTGTTTGAAGCAGCGCATCGTGCCAGGGCCCCGTTTATTGTAGCCATCACCCCTTATGCACGCGACTATGCCTCCCCCGTCATGTTCGAACACATGATCCGGGCGGCCGCAGCCCAATATCCTGATGCCATTTTCGCCACACACCTCGACCATGGCAACGACGCCCATTGCGTTGACGCCATTGCATCCGGGTGGTATACTTCGGTCATGATTGATGCCTCACACGATGCATTTGAGCAGAACGTTGCGCGCACGGCCAAAGTGGTCGAACTTGCCCATCAAAAGGACCTTGTTGTAGAAGCAGAGCTGGGCGTATTAAGCGGCGTAGAAGACGACCTCGTTGTTGCCGCCGGCGATGCCAGTTACACGAACCCAGACCAGTGCGCTGATTTTGTAACGCAAACAGGCTGCGATAGCCTCGCCATAGCAGTAGGCACAAGCCACGGTGCTTATAAGTTCTCAGGCGATCAAGGCTTGCAGTTTCATATTCTGGAAGCCATCCAGCAACGCCTGCCCGGCTTTCCACTTGTCCTACATGGTGGCTCCAACGTCGACGTAGACGAAGTAGATCGGATCAACAACGCCGGCGGCACACTCAAAGCCGGCGCAAAAGGGGTTGCCCCTGATGAAATCAGACGGGCAATCCCCTACGGGATATGCAAAGTAAACGTTGCTACAGACACGCGTATTCTGTGGACACGCGTCCACAGAGAGTATTTTCGGGACCAGCCTGAAAACATTGACCTCGTGGTACCCGGAAAAATGTACATCGAAGCATACGCAGATTTGATAGAACAAAAGTTTGCGTTATTTGGCGCCCGAGACAAAGCACCGGAGCTACAGCAAATGTTGTTGGCCTCCAGGTAATTTCTTTCACCCCTTTAGCTCATACCAAGTTTATGGTCCAGACGCTACAAAACTACATTTCGGGCAACTGGCGCAAAAGTCAGAGCACCGACCTGATTGATGTAGAAAATCCGGCTACGCAAGACAAACTCGCGTACGTACCCGTAGGTCAGCCTACGGATGTAGCAACTGTTGTTGAGGCAGCAAAAAAAGCATACCCCGAGTGGAGAAATACGCCGGCCAATGAGCGCGTGCAGTACCTCTTCAAACTCAAGCAGTTGCTCGAGGAAAACGTGCGCGACATAGCCAAAACCATCACCATCGAATCGGGCAAAACCTTAAAGGAGTCGATGGGTGAGATGCGCCGCGCCATTGAAAACGTCGAGGTCGCGTGTGGCATCCCGTTGATGCTGCAAAGCGAATTCTCCGAAGACATTGCCCGGGGTATCGACGAGTACATGATTCGGCAACCACTCGGCGTATGCGCGGCCATTTGCCCCTTCAACTTTCCGGGCATGATTACCTTCTGGTTTTTGCCCTATGCCATTGCATGCGGCAACACCTTTATCGTGAAACCGTCGGAGAAAGTGCCGCTCACCATGGCCAAGATCTTCGAATTGATCGATCAGACGGGTATCCCTCCCGGTGTTGTAAACATGGTACACGGCACAAAGGACGTCGTTAATGGCATCCTGGAGCATCCGGACGTGAAAGCCATCAGCTTTGTTGGCTCAACGCCCGTAGCACGTCACATCTACCAAAAAGCAGCAGCCCATGGCAAACGCGTGCAGGCGCAGGGTGGTGCCAAAAACCCCATCCTCGTGCTGCCCGATGCAGACCTGGATACCACAACCAAAATTGTGACCGACAGCGTCTATGGCTGCGCCGGCCAGCGGTGCCTTGCTGCCTCCATTGTAGTTACCGTGGGTGAGCACAAACCGTTTACCGAGCAGTTGATCGACGCCACGCGCGATCGCGTTACCGGATTTGGACTCGACGATGGCGTAGAGATGGGCCCCGTGATCACCCCCCAAAGCAAATCCAGGATTGAACAGCTGATTGAAGAGGGTATCTCAGAAGGCGCCAACGCTGTGCTTGATGGCCGGCAGAGTGCCATCAAAGGATACGAACGGGGCAATTTTGTAGAGCCCACCATTCTCGAAAACGTACCGATGAATGGCAAGATCATCCAAACAGAAATTTTTGGCCCGGTGATGAGTCTCATCCATGTTGACACCATCGAAGAGGCTATACATTTTGTAAACAGCGGCCGGTATGGCAACATGGCCTGCCTTTTTACCAGCAGTGGCGCCAATGCGCGCAAATTCAGACACGAAGCTGAAGCCGGTAACATCGGCATCAACATCGGCGTCGCCGCGCCTATGGCACAATTCCCTTTTTCAGGCTGGAAAGAAAGCTTTTTTGGAGACCTGCACGGACAAAGCCGGCATGCAGTCGAGTTTTTCACCCAGACCAAAGTTGTTGTCGAACGCTGGCTCAAGGACTGGAACCGCAAGTTCTAGCGCCCCTCCCACTTTTATAATGCAGCTATGATTCAGATTGCAAATGCTCCTTGCTCGTGGGGCGTAATCGAAAACCTGGTAGGCGACCGGTTTGGTTACAAAAACGTGCTTACAGAAATGCAAGAGGCGGGGTACGCCGGCACCGAGTTGGGTGACTGGGGATTTATGCCCACTGATCCTGCAAAACTGGCGACAGAACTCAAGCACCATGCCTTGCAGTTGCTCGGCTCATGGGTGAGCGTACGGCTTTACGATGCCAGCTACCACGATGCCGGCATTGCGCAGGCTGTAAAAACCGCCCGGCTCATGGCAGAGGTCGGTGGCCCCGACTGTTTTGTAATTATAGGCGACGACCACAGCACCATCCCCGATCGGTCCAATTTTTCCGGCCGGATAACACAAGCGCACTGGCTCAACGAAGCCGGCTGGGAGGTGTATACAACGGGAGCGATGCGGGTAGCTGAAGCGGTAAAAAAAGAAACCGGCTTGCGCTCCATCATCCACCACCACGGTGCTACCTACGTCGAGACACCAGAAGAAATCGACGAATTTATGGCGCGCACTGACCCCGACCTGGTAGGTCTTTGTTTTGACACCGGCCACTGCGCACTCGGCGGTGGAGATCCCGTTGCGGTGCTCAAAAAACACCATGACCGCATCTGGCACGTGCACTTTAAAGATTTTGACCCCGAAATTGTCGAAGAAGCCAAAGTCGCTGGCTGGGACTATCAGGGCATGATAGGCCGCGGCCTGTTCCCCGAACTCGGTCAGGGCAATGTCGATTTTGCCAGCGTCTTAGAGACCCTTCAAGACCTCAACTACAAAGACTGGATTGTGGTCGAGCAAGATGTCCTCCCCGGTATGGGCACCCCGCGAGATAGTGCTATTCGAAATCGGGCGTTTCTAAAGGCACTGAAGGTTTGACACCATACATCCCCACCGTCATCCTGAGCCTTGCGAAGGATCTGGGGAGGCTACAACCAATGCCTAACTCCCCACTCCTGTCATACCTGTGGATCCCGTATCAAGTACGGGATGACGGTGGGGGATCATGAATAACGTCCCCCAATCATCGCAATTCACCATGCAAAAAGTAAAAACAGGCATCGTTGGCCTTGGCCGACTGGGGCAGCGCTACGCAGAGAACCTGCGCTTCAAAATACCACAGTCTGAGTTGGTCGCCGCGTGCAGCATCAACCCGAAAGAGCTGCAATTTGCAAGGGAAGAACTCGGGCTTACAGCGTGCTACGATAACCTCGACGCCATGCTGGCCAACGAGCAACTAGACGCGCTATTCGTCATCAGCTCAACCGACCAGCATGCCCCCCACATGATCAAGGGGCTCGAAGCTGGCCTGCATGTATTTTGCGAAAAGCCCTTGTCGCTCGACCTGAACTCGTGCGCAGAAGTTGTCCGCATAGCGGATGCACATCCGGACCAATACGCTGTTGTAGGCTTTGCCCGCCGGTTCGACCCAAGTTATGCGTACGCTAAACGGAAAGTCGACGCCGGCGCTATTGGCACACCCTTTCTTGTAAAATCCCAAACGGTGGACGTGGACGCCACGGCTAAATTCCAGATAGAATTTGTCAAAACCAGCGGTGGACTGTTTCAGGACTACAACGTGCACGACCTCGATCTCGCGCGCTGGTTTCTGGGCAGCAACATCAAAACCGTATTTGCCACGGGCGGCGCATTCAAGCACCCGGAGTTTGCTGCTGCCGGCGATGCAGACAACGTACTCTCGACCTGCGTATTGGATAATGGCACCATGGCCACAATCCATGCATCCCGTACGGCCCAGCACGGCCACGATACGTTTACCGAGGTGGTGGGCACCGAAGGTACGCTGCGCATCGGCCGGCCGGCTTCGATGCATCTGGTAGAGATTAGCGACAAACACGGCGTCCGCAAAGAGTGCGCGCAAACGTTCTACGAGCGCTTCCAGGAGGGCTTCCTTTTGCAAACGCAGGATTTCATTGACTGCATCATCGAAGGCCGCGAACCTGAACTCAAACTGGAAGACGCCATCGAAGCCACAAAAGCCGCGATTGCGCTGACGCGTTCGTTTCGGGAGAAGAAGTTGTGCGAGGTATAGATGCTTTGTTCATCACATAAATCGTCATGAAAGTCCTTTCAGCCGACATTGTGATTATGGGATCTGGTCCCGGTGGAAGTGCGCTGGCTTATGCCTTGAAAGACGCTGGTGCAAAAGT
This sequence comes from Bacteroidota bacterium, assembly GCA_039111535.1. Classification (NCBI taxonomy): domain Bacteria; kingdom Pseudomonadati; phylum Bacteroidota; species Bacteroidota bacterium. Next base: position 31,355 of record JBCCIM010000036.1, read on the forward strand.
ATTGGTTGTGGAGCGCGGCGGGTATCTACCGATTGAGCCGGCAAACTGGGATGCTGAAGCCGTGTTTGGTCATGGCAGATATAAAACCAGCGAAAAGTGGTTTGATGTCGCCAACAACGCCCTGTACAGCCCGGGCAATCACTACTGGGTAGGCGGGCAAACCAAAATGTATGGCGCCAACTTGCAGCGCTTCCGTGCTGAAGACTTTGAGGATATAGAACACGTCGCCGGCATTTCGCCGGCATGGCCGATCAAGTATGCAGATCTGGAACCGTTTTATGGCGAAGCTGAAGCACTTTTTGCCGTGCGAGGTGAGGCCGGCATTGACCCCACAGAACCAGAGAGAAGTACGCCTTTCCCCTTTCCACCTATCCCCCATGAGCCAGCAGTTGCCGCGCTGGTTCATAAACTGGAGGCCAACGGATTTAAACCACATCCGCTTGAAATGGCGGTACACTGGGAAGGCGCAGGCTGCAATCCCGAGCATCCGTGTACCGGGTGTGATGGCTTTCCCTGTTATGCACGGGGCAAAGCCGACGCTGAGACCCAATGCCTTACCCCAGCGCTTGCATCCGAAAACGTCGAACTGCTCACAAACACGCAGATAGACCGTCTCACAACCTCTGCCAATGGTAAAGAAATTGTCTCTGCAGAGGGAAATTGCAGGGGTGAAGCATTCTCAATCAAAGCCAAAATTTTTGTATTGGCGTGTGGTGCTGCAAATTCACCCGCTGTGTTGCTGCGGTCTCAATCTTCAGCCTGCCCCAATGGAATTGGCAACACCCATGACCAGGTAGGCCGGCACTACATGTTGCAGAATCAGAGTGCCTTGATGTCGGTCCGCCCGTTTGGCAAAACCGATTTGACCATGCAAAAAACGGTGGGCATCCACGACTTTCTGTTTAATGCCCCCGGTTTTCCCTACCCCGCCGGCGCCATTCAGACCTTGGGCAAACTAACAGGATTAATGATCCAAAGCGACCAACCATACCTACCAACCCGGTTACTGGATGGTATAGTAAAGCGCAGCATCGACTGGTGGATGACAAGCGAAGAACTGCCTGACCCAAACAACAGCATTCAGATAGGCAAAAAAGGAAGATTAGACGTAACCTGGCGGCCAAACAATGAACAAGCACATCAAGTGCTACTGGCACAGGTCAAGAAAATGATGCGCAGCGCCGGCTACCCGTTCAACTTCCACAAGCGATTTGGCATCGCAGCCAACGCACACCAGTGCGGCACTTTGCGGCTGGGCAATGAGCCGGCCAATTCAGTGTGTGATCCCACAGGCAAAGTCCACGGCGTCGATAACCTCTATGTAGCAGACGCAAGCGTCTTTCCTTCTTCTACAGCCATGGCACCAACCCTCACCCTTGTGGCACTGAGCCTAAAAATGGGTCGAAAGTTGATCTTAAACAATTTGTGAGACAGCTAAACGCTTTTCCATAACAAAGCATTGACGCGGTAAAAGACCAGGCGATGCAGCGCGGTTGGCAAGATTGTCCATCATCCATCCGGTACAATCCATGTTAACCGCGACAGCTAATACGCAAATTGGCGTTGTCACAAAAAAACAAACAGCTCAACAAAACAGACAACACCATGATAAAAGTAGGTTTATTGGTCAGACTCAAAGCAAAACCCGGCAAAGAAACAGCTGTACAAAACTTCATCACGGATGCCTTGCCCCTGGCGGTCGCTGAACCAGATACAACAACCTGGTACGCCATCAAAATTGATGCCTCCACGTTTGGTATCTTCGATACCTTCCCCCATGCATCAGGAAGGGACGCCCACCTCGGTGGTAAAATTGCTGCGGCCCTCATGGCAAACGCACCTGAGCTTCTGGCAGAAGATCCAGTGATCGAAAAAATTGACGTACTCGCTGCCAAAAGAGCCGGCTAAGATGGTATAGATCAGCGCTGAAGGCAGGGTGCCTGCTCTGCCTTCAGCCCATTAACCGTATGGACAAAAAAGCTTCTACCCTCATCAACCAGCAAAATGGCGAACTGGCCTTCAAAATTTTCTCCTTTGAAAATGATGACCCTTTTGGCCACATTCAGCGGCACAATTACTACTCGATCATCCTGATCTATGCCGGCACCTTTGAATTACAGATTGAACACGCCAAACAAGAAATCTCAGCCAAAGTAGCCATCTGTGTTTCCCCCTACCAACCTTATTCAATAAAGGCAACAGGGCCCATCGCCGGCGTTACACTGCATTTCCATCCCGATTTTTTTTGCACGTACAAACACCAAAATGAAATCCAGACCGAAGGCGTTTTATTCCACAACATCTTCCAACCCAGCTTTTTCTCAGTACCGGATGAAATGCCCTTGCTAAACCTGCTCACACAGATGCGCGAAGAGATCGATGCAGATCAGGTGGGGCAACATCAACAATTGGTGTCTTATCTAAAAATCTTCCTCCTTTCGATGGTCAGGATCAAACAAGGCACCATCGAAGACCTGCCGGTAGCCACAAGCAACAGTGATCGGATGATCCGGGACCTAATTTATTATATCGAAAAATACTACCAGCATAAACACTCCACAGCAGACTACGCGCAATTGCTCAATACGTCAACCAGTGCACTGGGCAAGCTCGTGAAAAAGCAGTTTGGCAGAAGCTTGACTAACCTGCTTGCAGAACGTATTGTTGTCGAAGCCAAAAGAGAGTTGTATCTCACCTCAAAAACGGTAAAAGAAATTGCTTTCCTTTTTGGCTACAACGATGAATATTACTTCAGTCGTTTTTTCAAAAAACATGCGGGTATTTCGCCAACGTTGTACCGCAATACCGTAGGGTTTGCCAAACAGGAGAGTTGAGCCCATGAACTTCAGGTCGTACACGTCCTCGGACCGCAGTTCCTGTATACAGCTGCTGGAAGCCAACACCCCGGCGTATTTTGCCCCCAACGAGCGCGCTGACTATGTGGCTTACCTGGACAAGGGGCCAACGGGCTACATGGTCTGTGAACGTGATGAAAAGATCATTGCGGCATTTGGCTTTGCAGTCAACGGTACACACGGGCGGGTACAGTGGATTATGACTTCACCGGCAGCGCAGGGATCGGGTATGGGAGGTGCGATGATGCGGTTGGTGTTGCAAAAAGCCGAAGCCGCTGGCGTACAGGTAATTGATATCGCAGCAAGCCAAAAGTCTGCCCCGTTCTTCGCGCACTATGGCGCGGTCGAAATCAAATTTACCGCCGCCGGCTGGGGACCAGGACTCGACCGGATTGATATGGAATTGACCTTCTGAACAAAGGGATATTAGCGTTCCACTAACATGGTCTCTTGGATAGGAACACCTTCCTTCCGTGCTCTCAACTCTACAGGGGAGGAATCTCCTCCACTTAGGCGGCTAGATATCCAAAATAATATTATCCCGCTCATAAAGAAGCCGATGTCTACACGCCAAACGCCCCAATCTCCATGCGTTACTGCAATCCAGGGCCATGCCCCTGTTCCAATACCATTAGATATCGGCACGAGCACACTTAGTATGCCGGCAAGAAAAAGTAATTTCCCACCTATCTCAAGGGGAGGCCTGCCAATAAAAGCCACAAGAATCAGGACAAGCCAGCTCCCAAAGAAAATGGCCTCTTCCCAGAACGCTCGTCCTTCCATTTCGATCGGCAATAGCCTCGAAACAATCATCAAGAAGGGAATAGCTGCAACCAGACCAATACCAGCACCAATCGTCAGACGGCCAAGAAACTTGTGCAATGCCGGCGTCGCGAGCGGATCTTTAGGCCGACGAACGAGAATCCACAATACATTACCCGTTAGAATCACCGCACTTGCAGCTATTGCAAGAACAAAGAACAGAAAATTCAATAACCAACCACCAAAAGAAGCAAAATGCAAATTGGTCATCACAGCCACAGTTTTACCCAGCGCTGTTGTTTGCTGCGGTGTTGACTCATCTAGAATTTCTCCCGTCCCTGCAAGTACTACAGCCGCACCTGCAGTTGCCAACGTCTCCACAGTCTGCCCAGATACAACAGCTATGGCGTTGGCGTCACCCCACCCCTCATAACTCAGACTCGTAATACTCACATCGCCCCATCGCTCACTGACCTGGCGAATAATTTCAGATGGATACAACATTTCCTGGGCATTTCCACTTGCCTCAAATTCGGCATGTTCAACGCCTTCAAGCAATGACTCCACCATTCCTTGATCCCCATCAAAAACTACTAGTACAGTGGGAGCCAAAACTAGAATGAGCAAGCTAAAGAACGCACCGGTAATTGCGTACATGATCGTAAAAGGAAAACCAATCAACCCAAGTACAGTGTGTGCATCAGCCAGGGAGGTTCGGAGTTTTTCTTTAGGCCTGAAAGTGTGCCAGTCTTTGGGCAGCTTTCGCAAATGGATAAGCAAGCCGCCAATAAGCGTGAATAAGAAAAATACGGCAACAATTCCTGACAGAATACGGCCTGGCGTCCCCGCTTGTCTGAAAAAATGTAGATCATAAATAATGCGAGCAAGCCGGCTACGGCCCTGCCAGGGCAATTCCATTCCTGTGGTGGCACTGAGTTGAACCTCTAGTGTGTCACCGGCCACTGTTTCATACCGTAGCCAATAATAAGGACGTTCATCAAAAGCATTGATGAACAGTACGTCAGCTCCTTCTGCCGGCGGTTGCGATTTCATGATTGGATCAATTACATCTTCAACCGGAAGTTTATTCTGGCTGACACGGTATGCAGGATCAGCCCACTGCATTAGATCAGCCCGGTAAAGCGTAAAGGCACCGCAATAAAAGATTACAAACAGCCCAATTCCAATCACAATCCCTACAATGGAATGGCTATCCCATAACAGTTTATACGCACGGGGCTTAACAAACTGCCGGCTTTTTTTGCTGGATTTTGAGACACCATTAGGTGCAACTGCTGGTTTTGATTCCATTGTGCAACATTAAAGTAGTTTAGTTACAGCTATAACAGCTACAAAAAACAGCGTGACAAGTCCTGTCCACAACCATGCGTGCCGGCCATTTTTAGCCAGCATGGCAAATAGGATGAACCCTCCCCAGACAGGAACACTCATACCCACAGAAATTGCAACAGCCAGATTAAGATTCACACCAAGAGCAGGTAGACCCGTCCCGATTGCCATGCCAAAGGTTAAAAACACCAAGAATCCTCCAAACAACGCAGCAGTTGTTTTACCCCAGGCTTCTCCCCGCGTCCAGTTATGTTTCATTGCCATGCTTCCCCCTTCCCTGACCGCAATTTCTCAAACACAAAGGGTCCTATTAACGCCATCACAGATCCTGTAGTCATCATTACAGTAATCACAAGTGTGGGCCCTAACCCAATGCCAAAAGCTCTAATACCCAAAACGATCGACACCACAGCTAAGCCTGCTGCAACTGCACGCTTTGAAGCACTGTATTTAATGGATTTACTGACTTGTCTACCAGGCGCTGCCAAATAGAACAAGGCGTAACTCAAGGCTGCAAGTAACAAGGCCAACATATTCATGATTAAGTGCCGAACCTAGAAGTCAACATCAAGCGTTACGCCATAGACTGCAGGCAATCCAAATTGCACAACTCGTCCACCAAAACCGCCTGTCACAGCCTGCAATTCTACAGGCTCATCAAAGAGATTACGCGCAAAAAGGGAAACGCCCAGCATTCGCCCACGAAATCCGTACTCGTAGCCAACTCGCGCATTGACAACAGTATAATCTCCTGCTTTCAAATCAGGATCGTTTTGACCGTCAGACCCGGTTCCAACGGCGCTGAAATAACTGCCCGTATGACTGACATCAGCTGTTGCAAAAAAACCATTTGCAAGACCATTACCTGGCCGATAGAGAAATCCAATACTATAAGACTCTCCTGCAGAGCTCGGAAATGAGAAACCAGAGAGATCAACACCATTTAGAATGAACTCATCAAATTCTGTCTCTACAATCCCCAAAGAACTAAATAAGGTTAACCCTAATACTGGAATAGCACGTAGTTCCATTTCGAAGCCATACAGCGTAGATGCTCCTGCATTTGCCGTTCGAACCAATGTTGTACCCTCGATAGGAACACTTAACTGTTGGTCGGTCCAATCCATATAAAACGCGTTGACGTTAGCCGTTAGCCGGCCATTAAGCCACCGGCTTCGTAGTGATACTTCGTAGTTCCACGTATACTCAGGATCGAAGACGTTAAGCTCCCCATTTACCAGAATCTGGGCTCCGCCAGAACGATAGCCGCGTTGTACGGTAGCACCAACCGTCAAATCGCTTGTTACATCGTAGGCCAATCCTACCTTGGGCAGGAATGCACTGTAAGTTGTTTCAGGATTAGTTGGAGGCTCCTGAATTTGAGCACGTAGCACACCCAGAATGATTGGCGTGAACATTCCAAATGCCTGGGGATCAGCTGAAACGTCGGCAACTGATTCACTCGACTGTGTAAAGTTTTCATTATCGTACCGTAGGCCCACGGTCACCTTAAGAGCTTCTGTTACCTCCTGATTTACTTCGCCAAAAACGGCAATATTATCTACTACAGTCTCAAAATCTGTGTAAGCGTCATAAAGGATCTCTGCCGGTGGCACAGGACCACCGACAGCCTCTGCGATCAGTCCTTCGACGATCGGAAAAATATCTCCAAGATTTCTGTTCTCGCTGTCCGAGTCAAAATGTCCGAAATATCCCCCAATCACTGCCTGTGTGCGGTCGGTTTCATAATTTAATCGCAATTCCTGGGTAAAATCTGAATTGATCAAATCCCCCTTGCTGCCAACAGGAATAATGAGCGTTGGGTCGGGATCAATAAATCGTAAACCATCACGATCTCTCCCCCCACTATGAAATGCGGAGACTGATGTTAGTGTTATAGCTTCAGTAAGTCCATAGCCTAATTCCAACGCAGCATTGTGTACCGTGCCATCTTCTAGCGTTGCATAAGGTGCAAAGCTCTCTCGGGCCTCAAAATCTGGACCCGTGGCTTGCAGCAGAAGTGTAGGACGGTCATTGGCAAAGCTATATGAAAGCCGTGCTGATAACTCGGGTACTCCTTTCGGCGTAAACAGCAATCGCGCTTTCACATTGGCGTATTCACTACGAACCAGATCGTCGGAACCACCAAGGTTAAGCGCATCAAGTCTGGGGTAACGAAAACCCGTATCTAAAAACTGATATTCGCCCGAAATACGGAATGCAAGTTGATCAGCAATCAGCGGCCCAGTGAAAGCCACAGCAACTTCACGATTTTCCTGGTTTCCACCTGTCAGTCTAGCAGCACCTCCCCATGAGAACTCTGGGTCTTTAGATCGAAGAGCAACAG
>JBCCIM010000037.1 GCA_039111535.1 Bacteroidota bacterium
CGCTTGGCCTTTTTTTATTTAAATCTAATACCTCTAATTATTACGTTTTCTTACGATTATTTGATCTATTCTTGTTCATGAATGCAACGCGCACTATAATTCTTACGTAAAACTGCACAACTTGCTTAAAGACACAATAGATTGATGGAAACTGTATACCTTGTCAGCCTCCTCGTGGGCGGTTTTTTTGTATTGCTCTCCGTTCTTGGAGGCGACTCAGAAGCCGACACAGATTTTGAGGCTGACATGGATGTCGACTTTGATGCTGAGTTAGATGTTGATCTGGACGTATCGTTAGAAACTGACCTGGGTGGCGACATAAGCGCCGGCCCTGGTTTCATCGACTTATTGTCTATCCGCGCCCTCTTCCTTTTTGCCGCGTTCTTCGGCCTCACAGGCTACGGCCTGACCTGGGTAGACACAAACAGCGTCTTCACGCTTGTCGCTGCAATTACTGTCGGACTCCTCGCCGGACTTGGTGGCAATTATGTCATCAAACGGTTTGGCTATGCTGAAATATCGAGCGATGTTACGCTCAACGAATTAAAAGGCAAGACGGGTAAAGTGCTGCTGCCGTTCACTGCTGGTGAAAAAGGTAAAATTAGCGTTGTCGTAAAAGGCCATCAACTCCGCCTTGTTGCCAGGCCACTCGATGATAGCTCTGAAGAGTCGTTCCAGCAAGGCGAAGAGATAGTCGTTGTGCGCACGAAGGACGGCGTTGTCGAAGTTGTAAAACCCACGTGACCTACGGGCCTACTGCCCGGTTTTAGATAAACGTGATTCCCTGACACCGGAGTATTCCGGATACATGCGGGCCTGCTGCTGCTGTAGGCCATAATCGTAAGGAGGTCCATCTATGGAAGCTGCATTTATTATTGCCGGCGCCATCATCTTCATCTTCATGACTATTTTTGGCATTTTCAGGGCCAATCTGAAAATCTGTCAACCCAACGAAGTCCTCATTTTCAGTGGGCGCAATCGTCAACTAAGCGACGGCAGTACCCTGGGCTACCGTGTTATCCGCGGCGGAAGAAGCTTCCGTTGGCCTATCATTGAACAGGTAGATCGGTTGGAATTGAATACCATCCCAATCGACCTGTCCGTTACCAATGCTTACTCAAAAGGGGGCATTCCACTAACAGTTCGCGCAATTGCCAACGTGAAAGTTGCCTCCAACGAGCCTGAGCTCAACAACGCGGTGGAACGCTTACTCGGTAAACCGCTTGGTGATATCCAGGTCATCGCCAAAGAAACCCTCGAAGGTAACCTGCGCGGCGTTTTGGCAACCCTTACACCCGAAGAGGTTAATGAGGACCGACTCAAATTTGCCCGCACCCTGCTTGATGAAGCTGATAACGACTTGAGTGCACTCGGCCTGCAGCTCGACACGCTTAAAATCCAGAGTGTCGAAGACGACCGGGGCTATCTCGATGCTATTGGTCGGCAAAGAACAGCACAAATTATCTCTGCTGCCGAAGTAACAGAAGCCCAGCAGAAGCAGCATGCCCGTCTGGCTGAAGCAACAGCAGACAAATCTATCGCAGAAGCGGAAAACGAAGTGCGTATTGTGAAAGCACAGTTAGCTGCAGAAGCCGAGGCAGAAGAAGCCAAAGTTAGTATTGCCGCAAAAGTTGCAGAGGCGCGCGCCGAGCAAGAGCTTGCTGAGCAGGAAATTACGCTGGCAGAGAAAAGGCAGCGCTCTTCGGTCATTGTGGCTGCAGAAGCAGAACGCATGGCCAAAGAAGAGATTGCCAAAGGTAATGCCGCGCGCATCCTCGAAGACGGCCAGGCAGAAGTGGAAGTGCTGCGCCGCAAACTTGAGCTATGGAACCAGGCCGGCCCAGATGCAGAGCGCCTCTTCCTGATTCAAATGTTGCCAGAAATCATCCAACAGGTTGTGAATACCGTTGATAACCTGCAGATTGACAAAATCACCGTGGTCGATAGCGGCACGGGCGGTAGTGGGGTGCCTGCCGTCTTCAATCAGATTGCGGGCGCTACGCCTGCCCTGCTTGAAAGCCTTAAAGCATCCACCGGTGTGGATATTGCCGGCATGCTCAGTCAGGCCTCTCAAAACCAAACAGGGCCCTCCAATTCTAGCGGGGACCCTACAGGAAATGGTGATTGATGGCATAGCCAACGTTTAATGTGTGACGTGCCGGACAGCCGCAGGCCCCTAACACGGGGCATAACAGCTTGTCCGGCACGTTTTTTAATATGACGTCCGTATCACGCGCGATTGCGCTACGCGTCCTACACCCGTCATGTCAACAGTAAACGATGCGCCAAAAATGTTGTCATCGCCGGCATCAACCACCACCTGGGCTTCGTAGACAGCCGGGCGCACATGGGCGATATCTGCAACAATACGGTCAAAGCCACCCGGGAATACCCAATCAGCTTTGCCTTCAACGCGTTCTTTCAGGTTGCCGCCTGCATCATACAGTTCAAACCATACCTGCGGCTTCACAAGCATGTCTCCTGTATTTACCATCACAGCTTCCAACTGCTTGCTATTACGCTCCCCTTTCACTTTCACCACATTGATAGCTAAACCTGCGTCACCGGTGCCTTTAATTTCCGTTGCAATATCTGTCAAACGGTGCCGGCTGTAAGGGCGCACAAATTCTGAGGCACCCAGCGCAACAACATCAACGGTGAGCGTGCTCCAGTAGGTGCCGGCGGGAGGCTCGGTGTCCATGCGCAGGGGCACCACTACCTCATAAGGCACTCTAGTTACTTCACCAGCGCGAATCGTCATGCGCTGCACTTCATGCGTTACCCATCCGGCATTGGAGCGGTTTATGGTCTCAATTTTATTCCCCCGATCAACAGACGTCAGGGCAGATACCTCATCCTGGTAGATTTTGAGGGTTAGTACAGAATCTGTTTCATTGTGAATCATCACAAAGCCGGTATACTGTTCACCGGGCAGCGCTTCTGCGCGCTGCATGGTTTCTCCTACCAGCGTAATTTGCGCAACCGCATAACCGGGAGCAATGACAAGTGCACAAACCAGCAACATCAGCACAAATACCAATCGATGCTTCATCTTTTTTACCTTTTGGTAAGACAATCGAAAGCAGGCTGTTTATATCCGACACATAGAGGAGGCCTGGAGCTGTCTGCTTAGTTGCGCTGTGGGGATTCGCGCTTCAGTGGGGTCAAAACAGAGTCAGCTACTTACGTAATCGGCAAGAATTGGCGTTTTGTAAGCCCCGACATGCACACAACCCGACTCGTTACACAATCGTTACACAATCATCAAAACCCACGCTCTTGTAAATTAGGGTCGCTTTAATGCCGATTTTCGAGTGCCGAATGCCGAGTGGTTTTCCTTTTCTGCAAAAGACTCGCTATCTGTGCCGTAGTAGTGCAAAACAGAAGCACGGAAATACGAAAACACACAAAAGCTCGATCATGCTTCAAAACCTAAATTCGCCTCACCCCAAACTCCGCTCTCCAAACTCCGCTCTCCAAACTCCGCTGTAACACCTGCCCAACTCACAAACAAAAAAGAATCCATCCCCGTTTTTTCACGTAGACAGGGTTTATGTGTAACACACTGGACGCGGCTTGTATTTTTGCCCATGCATCACAGAGTCTGAGGTCGTATTGGAAACAGCACGTATACAACTAAACCACCGTATTTTCTTTTTGCTGTGCACTTTCCTGGTTGGTTTAAGCATCCAATCAGCGCAAGCACAGGGGTTCTCTTCATTCAACGGACGTAACCACCCTGAACTGGACTGGCAACAGGCTGAAACCGAGCACTTCAAAATCATGTATCCGGCACACCTCGCCGGCATCGAAATGCAGGCCGGCGTAATTGCAGAGACGACATACACGGCCCTCTCACAAAATCTGGACGTCACCTTTGACGAAAAAATCAGGATATACCTGTCTGATGAAGACGAAATCCTGAACGGATTTGCGGTCTCGTTACTCGGATACACCAACATCTGGGTACACGTGAATGACGTTGCAGCTTCCTGGTCCGGTAATACCAAGTGGCTAAGAACCGTAATCTCTCATGAGCTGGCCCACCTGTTTCATGGCAAAGCTGTAAAAAGCCGGCTGGGACTTGCTGCTTATTTCCTCGGAGACCCAATGCCCAGCTTCTGGGCAGAAGGGCTGGCGCAATATGAAACTGAAAAATGGGATGCCAACCGCGGAGACAGGTGGCTGAGAACGGCTGTTCTCGACGACAAACTATCATACGAAGACGGACGATCAATCTGGAATGGCCGGCTGCTCTATGCATCAGGAAACTCACAACTGCGCTTCCTCGCCTCTCAATACGGCGATTCTACCATCACAAAAATCCTCAAACACAGGAAATACGCTGCATTCGGACGGTTTGCGCACCACGACTTTTTCACAGCATTTGAGGATGTAACAGGCCAAGGCTATCGCACCTTTTACGAGGAATGGCGCCGGCACATGAATGTCTACTACAACACACTGGCTGGCCAAATGGAGTTGCCTGACTCCCTCGATGCCAAACCCCTCAAACTGGGAGGCCAATACGTCTACGATATCAAATACAGTCCGGACACAACCCACGCAGCCGTATTGTCGCTCGCTTCAATTAGCCGGCCTGTTGTAAGGCTGCAAGTGATTCATCGGGAAACAGGCACCGCAAAAACGGTTGCTGATGGTAGCATTCGTGCCCCTATCGCCTGGCACCCGGAAGGCCGGCAGTTGGCCTTTACCCGCCGAACCCGTCAGAAAAACGGTGCGCTGATCAACGATCTGTTTGTGACCTCCCGAAATGGCAAGAACACAAAACGCCTGACCCGTGCGCGCCGCGCAAGTGCACCTGCCTTTTCACCAGACGGTACCCAACTGGCTTTTATTGGATCTGCAGGCGGTACCGCAAACGTATTCCTGTACAACCTGTCGACAGGCGAAGAAACGCCACTAACCACATTTACAGGCGATGTGCAGTTGGCATCACTCGACTGGCACCACGCGGCTAATATGCTTGTGGTAGGCAGATTTGATGCAGATGGCGACCGCGACATCCTGCTCCTGAATCCGAAAACGGGCGAAGTAGCCACCATCTCACCAACAGGCACAGATGACCAGTATCCTGTTTGGAGTCCGGATGGCAAACAGATTGCCGTTACTTCGCTTAGTGATCGGGTGCCCAATGTGTTTATCTGGGACCTCGAAACGCGCACTCGCCGGCGGGCAACCAATCTAATCACTGGCGCACAGGCCTTTGACTGGCTGCCGGCAGATTCTTTACATGCAAAGGGCACCCTCATCGTAACAACGAGCGCATCCAAACAACGAGATCGTGCTTACCGTATCGACGCAGCGCGCGTACCTTTTGAGACAGAAATTACTATACCTGCTTCCTATTCACGATGGACAACCCATACGCCAGGTGTAACTATTCCGGCCACCGTCGATGCAGATGAATCGGTTATCACCAAAAGGAGTCCCTACAAGTCAATCAAGAACCTCGTCCACCTGTTTTCTTTTGGGCTACCCTACTACAACAATGCCGACGATTGGGGCGTCATTGGCGCCACCTCGTGGACAGAGCCGCTCGGGCACCACACCTTCGGGGCCACAGCTTCACTTGCGCTCAAAAACACACGAGAAAACAGCTTCCTGCTGGCTACCTACGTAAACAACCAGTTGCGCCCAACCAGTACCTTAAGCGCGTACTCGTTATTGCCAACCGCACGCGCCTATGGCAACAATTATTTGCTTGATGAAGTCTCTGGCGCAGACGTGACGTTTGACTGGCCACTCGACATCGCCGTGAAGCCTTACACAGGTACCCGGCTGGATTTACGGTTGCAATATGCGGCCATCGATCAGTTGAATCCGGAAGATTATGAATCGCTGCCGGCCGGCTTACTGCCCCCGCAGCAAGGAGAAAAGGCGGAATTACGACTAGGGTTCATCCGTAAAAAGCTGCGCCCCTACAGTGGCAATGTTGTCCATCCCCTTGATGGCCGGGGCATCAAGCTCCAGGTTGCAGTGAGTGACAAAATCTTTGGCGGTGATACCCGCTACTTACGGGCAGATGCTGCAGCTTATGCTGTACTGCCAACAATTCTGGCAAACAGGCTGTTTGTCTATGGAAAGGCCACACTACTTAGTGGCAACACCTTTAATCAGGAACGCCCCGGGTTTGCTCGTTTTGATGATATTCAGATAACGGCGCCACAGTTTGGCATCATGGCTTTTTCGGATGCGACTCGCGTACGTGGATACCGGGAATTTGCGTACGGCGATCGCGTGCTCTTTGGCACCGCCGAATACCGCATGCCTGTATTGCCCAGCTTGCAAACCACAATCCTGGGCCTCATTTCATTGCGTCAAACCACCCTCTCCGCATTTATAGATGCTGGCGCTGTCTGGGAAGATGGTGTGCGTATCACGCGGCGTACAGGTGCCGGGATTGAAGCGAAAAATGCCCTTGTGATAGGCGGTGTATTGCAACTTATGCACGCGGTCGGGATTGCACAGCCCACATCCCAATTGGGAACGACTGACGATTATGAGGTTTATTACCGTGTGCGGGCGTCCTTGCCATTTTAGCCCAACTGGCTTGCGATGCGCTACAAACCGCCAGAAATGCACAGTGCCCATCTGTAAAACACGCATTTTTTGCGCTTGGGAGCCGTTTACGGTACCTTGGCTATGATTAATTGATCTTCTTTACCATGCGTTTGACTCATCGCTTTTTGCTAGCGATCCGGGGGGCACTTTTTGTTTTTGTGCTACTTGTAGCCATTGGCTGCGAGTTTATCCAAAACCAATCTACCAGTGGTGCAGATTCCCTCGCCGTAGCTGACTCCAGTCTGGGGGTTGTTATTGACTCCCTTGAAAAGATGGTGCCGGCTCCGCTAGACTCCCTTGTCGCCGAGAACGCACAGGCACAAAACAATGCTCAGGAGACGCCGCCAACACCTGCAGCACTTCCCGATACGCAAACAGTTGCTGTTTCAGCCACACTCCTCGACAGCCTCCTCCACGAAGTATCTGCCCTCAGGTCTGCCGTACAACCAGATACAGCGGGCATAGCCGTCGACCCTGACCTGCAAGACCAACTCACCAATGCTGTAGGCGGCATCCAGAATCTCGGGCGCAACATCTTGCTCTCTATTCTAACGATTCTGCTGTTCTTCTATGTGATCCGCAGCATCTCCTGGACACTGGAACGCTTCTCAGAGCAAAGTGCCACGCGCCGGCTCTTCTTCAAACGACTAGTCCCGATTGTCCGCATATTGATGTGGACCCTCGCAATCTACATTATTCTGATTCACGTTTTCGCACTGAAAGAGAGCCAGCTTATTTCAGCATGGACCGCCATTGGCCTCGCTGTTGGATTTGCCTCACAGGATATCCTGAAAAATATATTTGGTGGCATCATTATCATCATCGACCAACCTTTTCAGGTTGGAGATAAAATAAATATCGGAGGCACGTACGGAGAAGTGACCTCCATTGGCCTCCGCTCGACACGTATTGTTACGCCCGATGACAACCTGGTATCTGTACCAAACGCACAGGTGGTTGAAAGCCAGGTTGCCAATGCCAATGCCGGCGCACTCGATTGTCAGGTTGTAATAGATCTCTATCTGCCCGGCTGGGTTGATGTGATCAAAGCAAAAAACATTGCTTACAATGCTGCGGCAAACTCAAACTACGTGTACCTCGAAAAGCCTATTGTGGTGAACGTGAAAGATGTCTTTAAAGAGACCTTCCTGACCCACCTTGCCGTGAAGGCATATGTTATCGACACACGCTATGAATTTGCATTCGCCAGTGATGTAACGGAGACAGCCAAAGCAGAATTCCAGCGCAACAACATGTTGATTCCGCTAACGAATATGCTGGCTGTAGGGCAGAAAGAATCTGAGAATGGTTCAGTGGACAGCGAGGTTGAGCCCCAATGAGTAACACGGACACGATAGCAGAACCAACATCTCAGACCAACGGGGCAGCGCCAGAAAACTATTGGACTGAGACGCGAGATCAACTGAAGCGTGTTGTCGCCGATGTGCACAATACAACCGTTGATGGTGCTGAAAAACTCGAAAAAAGCATCAGCGATGACCACCTCTCCCCCATACTGGAAGCCTTTGGGAAAGCTGCCGCTGTACACAACACCTTGCAACAGGAAATCAAAACCGCACTGGAGCAAGGGGAAGGGGTCACATGGGAGCAGGTACTGAAATATCGCCGTGGCGCGATGGAGCAAGTACTCAAACCCCTGAACGCCCGGCTCGGCGTCCAGGTATCGGAGCAGGTTTACAAGAGTTTTCTCAAGCTGTTTACCGACCTGCGTAGCAGCATCGCAAACATGCCGGCAACGCAACAAATTCCGGAGCCGCCCAACCTCTTCGCACCAAGTCCTTCAGATGCAGCCTGGACACGCCTGAGGAAAATGCAGGTCCGTAGTGGCAAACACATGCGAGCCGCGCGGTATGGCATTGGCAACGGCTTTCGCAAGCTCGTTGGCCGACCTGCAATCAATACGCCAATCCCTCAACAGGAAGTCAAGCTGCAAGAGTTGCTGCGTTACCATGTAAAGGTACGCGTGCCTAATGTGTTTACAGAGACCTTCAATGCCATTCACGGCTTCCTGACAAAACATATCGCGGCATTTGAACGCGCCCAAACACAATGGACGTACCTTATGCTTGACCTGGAGCTAGAGGTCGCCGAGCCAGATCATCAACTGGATGCACTTGATGCCTGGTTAAGCCTTGAAAAGGCAGCGCAACGGTACAATGACCCCAACTGGGCCAAAAGCCTTTTAAACGCGATTACCGGACTGCACTCGTGTATTGAAGAAATTGCGGCACTCGAAGTCCCGACACTACAGGTAGACACTGGTCTCCTCGAAACTTGCGCGCAAAACCTGTACGTAGATTTCAAGCACAGCGGTACCTTTCTGCTACGCGATCGGGCCATACCTGAATCCAGTGACCAGGTGGTCTCCCAACTTGGGCATGCGACCGGTTTCTGGAAGACCTGGTACCGAGAAGCCAGCAACAGGCTCAATCTGAACACCAAGCTGCACGAATTGCGGGACTTTCTACTCCGCCGGCAAAAAGGATTGCTCGGGTCTATTGCAAAAGCATCCGTTATCCCCATTCTAAAGTCTTTTGACCAACTGCGCGATACGTTTTTGCGGGTACAAGAAGAGGTCATTCAGATTTGCAGTGGCCCTGCCGGTGAACAGGACGAAGCCAAAATCCGTGCTGAATTGGAAGTGCGGCACCAGCAAATCACCGGGCAATTCAAGCGCATTTTAAACGACGTTACCAATTTACTCCGCGCCGGCCAGGCGCTGGAAGAACCCGGCACCGTCTTCTGGAATGACCTGCATCGCTTCATCGAAGGGTTGCCTGAACAGGTAGAAGTACACGAAACCTCGCAGTATCCGATTTCAGAACAGGAATCCATTCACCATCAGTATCAGATAGAGCTTCGGGAAATTGTGCAGTCTGCGCTCCTCAAGTCCTTCCCTGAGCAGCTAACAAAATGCGCCAAAGCTTTGCAAAAAGCGGTAATCCATACCTGGGAAGAGACCCAGCAAGTGGAATACATGGTTGATTATAACATCAAGGCAGCTTTTGCCGAAATGTTGGATGAACAGGAAAAGCAAGACATTACAGATGCCACGCAACCTGCACTTACAGCAGAACCCGACGACCCTGTCGCGCTTGCACAGGAATTGATCACAGCCGGCCTCGGCCGATCCACAGAAAAACTTACGGAGCTTGCAAAAGGCCTGCATGGGCCGTGGATCAACCTGGCCGATAAAGCTTCTGCTGCCATCAAGGTGTACTCTGTTGACATCCTCCATAACGTGCTGGAGGAAGATCACATGAACAACCGGTGGACCAACTTCAAAATGAAGGTCACCAGGTCGTTCAAAAAAATGATACAGTCGGGCGAAAATCAACTATCCCGCTTCCAACAAACCCTTGCCGACGTAGTCAAACGGGGCCGGCGGCGCACCCGGCAGTTAATAAAAAAAGGGCAGACTGCCGTTGGTGTTGTAGACCAAAGCGAAGACCAGTGGCTGTCCACGCTTGATCTGGCATCAGACATTGATACGTTGCACAAACGCCTGCCCCTTGTTTATCGCCGGCTCTTCTCTCTCAAACCCCTGGCTGACCTCGACCTCCTCGAAGGGCGCAAACTTGACGTAGCATTTGTAAAGAAGCATTACGCCCAGTGGCAGAAAAGCCAGACCGGCCCGCTCTTGCTCTCCATGCCCGATGGCAGTGGAAGAACCAGTTTCATGAATGTACTGATACGGTCTATTTTCGAGGGCGCCAACGTTCAACCCATATCCCTGAGCCGGCGTGTACCTGACGACACCGCGTTTGCACACCAGGTGGCCGAAGCCCTCGGCATCCCCGTCTCAGAAGACCTGACCCTCGCATCGCTCGAAGCCCACATTATAGCTACACCGCGCAAACAAGAGCCCCTTGTCCTGGTCATTGATCGCTTTGAGCACTTGTTGCTTTGCTCACCCGGCGGTCACTCGCTGATCGAGCGCGTGCTCATTTTTATGTCGCGTACAGACAACCTGATTTACTGGGTGATCAATGTCAGCGCGCATGCCTGGCATTTCCTGGAAAAAACCATGAGCCCTTCATCCGGCTTCATCTCTGCTTATCGGGTTACCAATTTGCAGCGCCAGGCGCTTGAAGACATTATCCTGAAGCGGCACCACAGAAGCGGAATGAACCTGCAGTTCAGGCCAACCATTGCATCAAAAACGTGGTTGGACTTTGCCAGTCGCGGCTCTGAACAAAGCCAGCAGGACGCTCACAGGGCTGCATTTTTCGACAAGCTTTACCGCCTCTCCGGGCAAAACATTTTGCTGGCCCTCTTGTACTGGCTTCGCGCTGTTGAATTTGACGCTGAAGAAGACACGCTTTTTGTCAACGGCATTCAACCCATCAACTTTTCTTTCCTCGAAACACTTGACCTTCCCCGCGCCTTCACGCTCAAGTCTTTCCTGACACACGGCACCCTAACGCTTACTGAGCACATGCGGGTCTTCAAGCTGAGCGAAACCGATAGTACATTTATCCTGGAATCGCTGCTCAACCTGCGCATCATCGAGCCATCAGGCGCCGGCCTCGAAGACGGCATTCATTTCAGAATCGAAAAAGACCAACCGTACCGCCTGCACCCTCTCATTGTCCACCCTGTACTGGAATTCCTCACCAAGAAGCACATTGTTTATTAGTTTAAGGTTTCGGGAAGGACACCTCCAGCTTACCTTAAACTTTCAACCTTAAACAAAAAAAGCGCAGCCAAAGGCTACGCTTTTTTTAAATTTCAATCCGTCGGATTGAATTACCCAATATGCATCTGGAGTTCTTCCCGACGGTGTTTCTGGCGCAGTTTGCGCAATGCTTTTTCTTTAATCTGACGAACACGCTCACGTGTAAGACCAAAACGCTGGCCGATTTCTTCGAGTGTGAGGGGATGCTCGCGGCCAATTCCGAAGTAGAGGCGTGTAATTTCAGCTTCTCTCGGGTGCAGCAGGCTCAGGGCGCGCTCAATGTCGATTTTGAGTGACTCATCCATCAGCGTATCGTCTGGCGCTGTGTCTTCGTCATCAGGCAGCACATCGAGGAGGCTGTTGTCATCATCCTCATTAAATGGCGCATCCATGGAAAGATGCCGGCCTGTGTGCTGCATGGCCTCGCGAACCTTTTCTACGTCAACTTCGAGTTCTTTTGCAAGCTCTTCGATATTGGGCTGACGTTCATGGGTTTGGGCAAGGCGTGCGCTGGTTTTGCGAATTTTGGAGATGGTGCCGATCCGGTTCAACGGAAGGCGTACCACACGACTCTGCTCAGCGAGGGCCTGAAGAATAGCCTGGCGAATCCACCATACAGCGTAAGAGATGAATTTGAATCCACGGGTTTCATCAAAGCGTTGTGCAGCCTTGATCAATCCATAATTCCCTTCATTGATCAGGTCTGCGAGTGTCAGGCCTTGGCCTTGATACTTTTTCGCAACTGATACGACAAAGCGGAGATTCGCACGCGTTAACTTGTGAAGCGCCTCCTGGTCACCCTGTTTGATGAGACGCGCAAGCTTCACTTCCTCCTCAGGAACTAGCAGCGGGATTTGCCCGATTTCCTGAAGATACTGGTCCAGCATGCGTTGCTGGCGAGGAACGTACATAGGCTTCTAGCGATTAGGTTGTAGCAGTTGTCTGGGGAGTCTATCTCTGTTTTGGATATGTGGCAGGGCCAAAACAAACAGCGCTCAAACCGTAAGCATCTTGGCTTCCACACGCCCGACTTGCTACGATTGTTTCGGCTAGTTGTATATTCTTAGCGACTTTATACGAAAAGGTCGGTATTGGTTCCGCTGATTGTAGCACAAACGCCTGGGTATCCGGGGCGTTCCTTAAACAACTGGTTTAAAAGTGCTTTGGCCAGCGTAGTGGGTATCGTAGCTTTTCCAAGCATCGGCAGAAAGCGGCACGGATTTAAACCGGATCGAAAAATTTATCCCTGCCGGCATACCCGCGCAACACCCGATTGAAAACCAGGAGGACTGGCTAGTGGAATCCACTTCAAACAATAATTTTGCGCTTAATTGCCGGGGGCAGGTGCTCGATTGCAGGCCCGGCCAGTCCCATGGGGCCCATGTTATGGGGATATTGAACGTGACCCCCGACTCATTTTCAGATGGTGGGGCTTACACCGGCACAGATGCAGCCCTCGTCCGTGCAGAACAGATGATCAGTGAGGGTGCCGCGATCATTGATATCGGTGGGGAGTCTACCCGGCCCCGCGGTGCTACGTATGGTGCCGGCGCAGCCATCGTGGATGCCACGGAGGAGCAGCAACGGGTACTTCCCGTCATTGAGGCCATCCGCCGTCGTTTCCCGGAAACCCTGTTATCTATCGACACCTATAAACCGGAAGTCGCCCAGGCGGCACTGGACGCTGGCGCCCACATCATCAACGATGTAACCGGCCTCCGCATTCACCCCGAAATGGCCAATGTCGCAAAAACCTACAACGCACCACTCATCCTCATGCATGCCCTCGGCGCCCCCGGAGAAATGCCCCACAACCATACCTACACAGATGTGGTAAGCGAGGTAAAAGATTCCCTGAGCCATGCGCTTGACATCGGAAGAGCCGCCGGCGTCACACAAATGGTTACCGATCCCGGCTTTGGGTTTGGAAAAAACCCGGAAGAAAACCTGCACCTGCTCAACCACGTTGACGACTTCCTCATGCTGGGCTACCCGGTGCTGGTTGGCGTTTCTCGCAAAAGTACCATTGGTGTTGTGCTAGGCAGCAAAGAAACGCCGGCCCCTGTAGCTGGCAGGCTCTTCGGCACCCTGGGTGCCACCGCCATCGCCGTACTGCGTGGCGCCACCCTTGTGCGTACCCACGACGTGCAACCAACAGTAGAATTCCTTAAAACACTCGCAGAAACCGCTAATGCATGAAACAGCACCTCAGGTGTGCGGTTTACTTTCCCAATCCATTTCAAGACTTACAGTCCGACTCAAATCGAGGTTCATACCTCCCCAGCATCCTTGACGATATTTGATTGGGTCATACCGATTCGCGTAGTCGATCTCATCGAGATTGCCATCGTCTCTTTTGTCCTCTACAAACTGTATTTACTGATGCGCGGTACCATTGCCGTGCAGTTGTTCATTGGTGTGCTTGCGCTATTCCTCGTAAAAATCCTCGTGGAATCTGCCAACATGACCATGCTGCGTGTTCTCTTCAGGCAGTTCAATGAAGTATTTGTATTGGCTGTAATTATCCTTTTCCAGCCAGAAATTCGCCGTGTCCTGTTTATTCTGGGGAAGAACAATCCGCTCATGCAGCGCTTTGTTGTGACGCCGGCGCAGGAAGGCATGATTACAGAAGTCCTTTCAGCAATTAGCGAAATGTCGCAGCGGTGCATTGGCGCCCTGATTGTTTTTGAACGATCCACCGGATTGCGCAACTACATCGAAACGGGCACCCTCCTGCAATCAAAAATTAGCCGCGACCTGCTCGTCACCATTTTTTACGCACAGAATCCGCTACACGACGGTGCCCTCATCATCCGCAATCAACGCGTAGAAGCTGCACGCTGTATCCTCCCGGTATCCAACAGCATGCGCATGAGCCCATTGCACGGCTTGCGGCACCGCGCCGCTGTGGGGTTAACCGAGCAAACAGATGCGTTTGTAATTGTGGTTTCGGAAGAAACGGGGCAAATTTCCATTTCAAAAAACGGCGAACTCATTTCTAATTTGACCGTCGAGGAGCTGCGTACGTACCTTACAGAAGCGTTAACTATACTCCCACAGGCAGAAGAAACCCCTAGCACCCCCGAAGCCTGACCCCTGGAGCGGCTAACGCTCCGTTACCCCGAGCCGCACAAACCCGCGTACCGTTGCAAAAAGAAGATCGTAAGTACTCCCGCCTCAAGGCCCGCCTGGTCGATGAATTGCGGGAAAAAGGTATTGAGCATGAAGGTGTCCTGAAAGCGATAGGTGCCGTCCCCCGGCATGCGTTTGTCGAGCAAGCATTCCAGCAACGCGCCTATGAGGACGAGGCCTTGCCCATAGGTTTACAGCAAACCATTTCTCAGCCATTTACGGTGGCGTATCAAACCGCCATGCTGGATCCTAAGAAAAATG
Organism: Bacteroidota bacterium; assembly: GCA_039111535.1. Classification (NCBI taxonomy): domain Bacteria; kingdom Pseudomonadati; phylum Bacteroidota; species Bacteroidota bacterium. The sequence continues at coordinate 14,678 of JBCCIM010000037.1, forward strand.
AACGCGTCCTCGAAATCGGCACAGGCAGTGGATATCAGGCAGCCGTGTTATGCGAGATGGGTGCACAGGTCTACTCGATCGAGCGGCATGAGGCCCTGTACCAGCGCGCCAAAAAGCTCCTGTCTTCGCTGCGATACCGCGTGGTCTCCAAATGCGGCGATGGCACCCTTGGCTGGCCAGCCTTTGCACCTTTCGATAAAATCCTGGTTACGGCAGGAGCGCTCGGCGTACCTGAAGATGTACTCAAACAACTCGCTGATCCGGGTGGCAAACTGATCATCCCCGTTGGCAACAGAGATGGCCAGGTGATGAAACAGGTTGTTCGTACGGGCCCCGAGACCTACCAAGAAGAAGATACACGCGCGTTCCGATTTGTACCGCTGATTGGCGAAGGAAAATTACGCAACAGCAGATAACGTTTCACCGTCACCCCACCGGTGCCGGCAAGCATTTATACCTCCTGGAATAAACACATGGAATATACAAGACTGGGCAAAACGGGCCTTACCGTTTCTCGTATCTGTTTGGGATGTATGACGTTTGGCATCCCCGATCGCGGCCAACATCCGTGGACGCTTGATGAAGCAGCAAGCCGGCCCATCATCAAGCGCGCACTCGACCTCGGCATCAACTTCTTTGATACGGCAAATGCGTACTCAGATGGCACCAGCGAAGAAATTGTCGGCCGTGCCCTCAAAGACTTCGCCCGGCGTGAAGAAGTGGTGATAGCTACCAAAGTTTTCTTCCCGTTAACAGACAAACCCAATGTCGGCGGACTCTCTCGCAAATCGATCATGTACAACATCGATGCAAGCCTGAAACGCCTGGGTACAGATTACGTGGACCTCTACCAGATTCATCGCTGGGACTACGAGACGCCCATCGAAGAGACCATGGAAACGCTACACGACCTCGTAAAGGCCGGCAAAGTGCGCTACATCGGCGCCTCTTCCATGTATGCATGGCAGTTTGCCAAAGCGTTGCACACGGCTGACCTGCATGGTTGGACGCGCTTTGTATCCATGCAAAACTATCTTAACCTGATCTACAGAGAAGAAGAACGCGAAATGCTGCCGCTCTGTGAAGCAGAAGGCATCGGGGTAATCCCCTGGAGCCCACTTGCCAGAGGGAAGCTAACACGGGATTGGGATGCCACCACCAATCGACAGGAATCTGATGAGATCGCCAAAAAACTATACGCTGATGTTAGCCAGGCTGATCAGGATATTGTAACCAGGGTAAAAACCATCGCCAACAAACATGAGGTATCGCGCGCGCAAGTTGCACTTGCGTGGGTATTGCAGCAAAACGGGGTAACGTCGCCCATCATTGGAACGTCAAAAATCAGCCACCTGGATGATGCCGCGGCTGCGCTGTCACTGACATTGGATGCTGAAGAACTGGCATACCTCGAAGCACTGTACTTGCCTCACCCTATCGCCGGCCACTCATAATCCTGCCACCTTATCCTTGAAAGATTTCCCAGGCCCCACGTAAGGAGCCTGGAAATACGCAGCAACCGTTGCTGCATGGTCAGCAAAAGTAGCCATCAAGCCAAGATCAACACCTTCGCTACCAGCCTGATAACAAAGCGCAGGGACGTATTCCCGGCTATGGTCGGTACCTGGTGTTGTAGGGTCGTTGCCGTGATCTGCTGTTATAAACAACACACTGTCATTATCTGGCAAAGCAGCGCATAGCGTTGGCAAAGCCGCATCAAAAGCTTCCAGGGCACGAGCAAAGCCATCCGGATTATTTCGATGGCCGTACTCCTGGTCAAAATCAACCAGGTTTACCCAAACAAATGTGGGCACATCCGGGTCCGCCTCTGCCAAAATTTGTAACGTGCGCTGAATACCTTCAGCATTGGACTTTGTCTTGTAGCTTACATCAAATCCGATAGCACCAAACAAGTCCGCTACTTTGCCAATGGAGATGGTCAGCACGCCATGCTCCTGCAAAACCGATTGCAGCGGCGGTGCCGGCGGCAGCATCGAATAGTCTTTGCGTTCTGCAGAAACCCGCTGGTAGGCGCCGGCAGTGCCGACAAAGGGCCGAGCAATCACGCGCCCAACCCCAAAGGGCCCCACGCAAATCTGATCGCGCGCAATGTCGCATATCCGATACAGTTCATCAAGCGCAATTACGTCTTTGTGGGCCGCGATCTGGAATACACTGTCTGCTGATGTGTATACAATAGGCTGTCCGGAGGCTTCATGGGCAGGGCCAAATTCATCAATAATCGCCGTCCCGGATGCGGCACAATTCCCCAGCACTTCATCGTATCCGGTAGCAGCAAGAAACGGCTTGATCAGTTCATCAGGGAAGCCATCAGGAAAAGTAGGAAAAGGCGACATTAGCTTAATACCAGCGAGCTCCCAGTGTCCCGTGGTACTGTCTTTCCCAGCTGAGACTTCCTGCATTTTCCCATAAGATCCTAACGGGGCAGTTACCGCCACCACGCCGGCAAGTGGCGCAATATTGCCGAGTCCCATGTTTGCAAGATGTGGTAAATGTGGATGTGCAACTGCGCACACGTGTCCCAGGGTATGGCTGTCTTCGTCGCCGTATCGGTCAGCATCTGGTTGTGCCCCAATACCAACGCCATCCAGCACAATGGTTAGAAACACGGGCATGAAGGTTTAAGGTTTAAGGTGAATGTATACTTCGACATTCGAAATTCCTTGTTGGGTGTTCGTTAGTACCAATTGCCAACCCTTTGGCAGCGGATGGTGCCTGATGGTACAGCGTGCTATAGCAGCGTCTTGCTGTTATTCAATAATGGTGGTTGCGCCGGTTTCAAATGCTTCGCGGAGGGCTTCTGTGGCATCTGCGCGAAACTCATCAGCGTCTTTGTGCCGGTCCTGCAGCAGGGCGATGCCTATGCTAACGCCGCCTTCAAAGTGGTCACTCTCTCGCACAAGCTCTTCCTGGAGTTGCAGCGCCCAGGCTTCTACTTCGCTCACCCCTTCATCCTGAAAGATGCCGTAGGTTAGCTCACCAAATCGTTCAAGCCGGCCGCCATTGACCGACAACTCAAGCCGGGTGGCCATCGCACGCTCTGCGTCACTAATGGCTTTGCCCCCTTCGTCTGCTACCTGCTCAGCACGATTGAGATAGATCAATGCCAACGCAAGGGGATGCTTTTTTGTACGGGCGCGGTCGATCTCTTCAGCAATAATTTCTCTCCGGGGCCGGACACGTGGTTTGATAAATTCGCCAGAGTCGCCTTCCAGGACAGGGGTAGACATAAACGTCCCCAGCAAGTTTGCAAACTGGCCAATCATGAGGCGCTGCCAGGGGTCGTCCAGATCCTGCCAGCCAAGTGCATCAACGAGCAGATAGTATGATGCTTCATCACCTGGGGCCTTTATTGGAGCAATCGCAACCTGCCGGATGGAAACGGGTGTTGCATAGTACCCCAATTCCTCCATCGCGGCTTTGTTCGGGTCGAGGTCTTTGACAACAACGGCGGTACCGGCCGGCGCCTGATCGTCAAGCAAGTGATCAAGCTGCAGGCTCTTTGATCCGAGTGCCTGTGGATTCTGACTCACAATCGCTTCGACACTGCACCGTCCGTCGTTTTCCCGCTTGATCAGGCATGCTGTGTACCCATCAACTGAGGCCTGCACGGCGTTCAACATTCTGAAGAGGGCTTCCCGGCGCGAGACGCCGCTTTTTCGGTTCCCCGCTGTTGCTGTTACGTCTTGATCTGCGACTTCTGTCTCGTCTGATACAGGCTCCAGGTCTGTGTCTATGACTTCTTCCGGGTCCTCCTCGACTGCCTCCTCTGCCTCATCTGCTAGCGCTTCATCCACTACTACGTCTGCCTCTTCAAGCTCTTCCGACTCCACATCAATGATCTCAACGTCGCCGGCGTCTTCTGTTTCGTCGCGGGCGCCAACAGCCCGTGGCTTAATTTCCAGAATACCGAGAGCACTCAACTCTTCTTCAGGCGTCCGATTTAGCGCGGTTGGTTTGTAGGCCTGCGCGGCTGCGCCAGTGTTGCGCCGGTTGTTCAAAAAAACAAGAACGCCCAGCACGATCAAAATGCAGGCGATAATCAATAGTATTGTTGCTAAAGTGCCGCTCATAAGGGAGAGGAGTAGGTAGAGATGCCATTTATCAGGCGCAAGCGCCTGCCCATCGTATTAATAATATTGCGTGGCACCGGGATACCCGATAGGTTCTGGTTTGCAGACATCATCTCGCAAGATAAAGCTAAAATCTACTAGCCGCTGCGTGCGAAGTCAACCGGATGCATGATCGAACAGTTGCCATTAAAGTCGGCAACCTGCTGTTCTGATCCATCCCCGGCATATTTTTAGATTTATAAGCAGAGACACTTAAATCCCACTGAATTGCGACAAAAAACAGAAATCTTTTACAATCGACGCTGGTATACAATCTACAATACACGTATTTTTTGTCATCTGAATCTATAACGCCGCAAGAAACGCAGGCTTTTCAAGTTTTTTGTGGTCTGGTATTTGAAAGTATAAGGATTCTCTACAACAAGACGATCTTTATACAAGACACCACCTTTTCTTCAATAGCGATATCCGTTAGCATCCTAAAATTATACAAATCTTGCAAATAACAGCCTTCTGCTGCATCTATTTCAGATTTGTCGATGTTTTTTCACAAGACCATGCCCCTCAATCTCAGCCTATTTAGAACCTGTTTACTGGCCCTGCTTCTCACATTCATGGCCATTGGTGCCCAAGGCGTTGTTGCACAGACACAGGTTATCGATTTTGAGCAATACGAAACGGGAGAAATCCTCACCTATGTCGCCGGCTCTGAAGGGTACAGTGGCATTGCAGTTTCTGCCACACATCCCGCGTGCCCTACGCGCAATGCTGCCATAATTTTCGATTCGTCGTGCCCGGGTGGCTGTTCGGGTGACGATGACGACCTCGGCACACCCAATGCATCTTTTGGCGGCCCGGGTACTGGCACAGGCGGTGCTGCCGGCAGTGGTTACGAAAACGATACTGCCCTGGGCAACCTGCTCGTTGTACACCAATTCTGTAGTGACTTGAATAGCAGCCCGGTTGCGAACCCACAGGATTTTGGCGGCAATGCAACCGTCCACTTGACATTCCCAACAGATGTGACCATTACTGAGTTGACAACACTCGACGTTGAAGGCTCGGAAACCCTGCAAATTGACTTTTTTGACGAAGCCGGCAATGCCGTTGGCTTCGCCAATCCGATTGTAACTGGCGACAATGGCAAAGCAATACTCGCAGCCATGCCACTCGGCGGCAACGCTACGGTATCCGCGGTTCGCACCATGAGCATCACCCGTCAGGGCTCAGGCGCACTGGACAACATTGTATTTACACCGGACGCAGTAGCTGACCTTGAGATCACCAAGTTGGTCGACAACCCGGCACCCGACAGCGGTGCAACGGTAGTCTTTACACTCGATCTTGTGAATCAGGGCCCGGATACGGCCGCTAATGTAACGGTTGACGATCGCGTACCGGTCGGCCTCAACTATGTATCGCACACGTGCGACACCGGGATCACAAACCTGGATGTAAGCAGTTTTGTAAATGATGCCGGCGAAACGCAACAACTTATTCGCGCAACACTGGACAACATCGCTGCAGGCGCTTCAGCTTCCTGTACTGTCAGCACGACAGTTGACACTGGAGTTGCTGTTGAAAATGTGGTCGAGATCATGACTAGTGATGCTTACGACCCTGATTCAACACCTGGCAACAACGTACCCGATGAAGACGACCAGGACAGCGCGGCCATCACACCGGGTGAAAGCTCAGGGGGTGGAGATGGCGGCATAGAAAGTGAAGGGACGATGGCCATACAACTGGCCCAGCGGCTTTTCAACAGACGGGTGGATACCCAGCACAAAGCAGCCTTGCTCGCGGCACCCGCACCGCAGGTGTTTTTGCCAACCAGCGAAAACGCCATCCGGCTTGCCAAAGCCGGCAGCGGGTTGGATGACCTGCGCAATGCAATTCCGTCGGAAGGTCCACATACCTCTCTGGCTTATGAAGTTACGCCGCGTGACCTCCTGGGCATCACCAATGCAACCGGCGTATTGGCTGTAGATTATCTGCAAGTCAACGGACGCCGGCTCGGCGCCATATTTAGTACATCTTCACCTACCGGCGAGTTGTATGATCACACAAAAGTATCCTGTGACCGACTCGGAGGCGGCAAGTTGGAAGACGTTCGGCTCGTCCAGATTAACGGGCAGGACTTTGTACTTTCGAAATTGCGCCATGCTACGGGCGACATTGACTATGCCATCAGTTTTGTGGCTTACCGCAGTGGTAGCGCCTATACGATCGACAGCCGCTTCTCGCCAGCCGAATACACCGTGCCCGCCGGCAGTGAAGTGATTAATGTGCAAGTATGGGGCGTAACGCCTGAATTCTCCGCCGGCGTTATTGCAGATCTGCTCAACACACTCAGCGAACGCAATGCGCTCACGTATCAAAACAATGCTACGCGTGCACCACAGATTTTTGTTGCTGACGGTGAATACACCCAGGGCAAAATCAATCTCCGGCTGGTCAACCGCGCAGGAGCCGCGCAGGTCATCATCCGTGGTACCCTGGCTGCAACAGAAGCCGATGCCGCCCGTGGCATCAGAATTCCTTTTGCGCAAACGGTTGACCTCAACAAACCTACAGCAGATTTCCCCTACGCTGAGATCACGCTGGACGTAGGATCGATCTTCGACGCAATCCTGACTGTTGAGCACAAAGCATCTAACAGCCTCGACCAGCTGTATCACGCGGATGGCACATGGAGCTATGCCTCCGGCGACGAATCTGAAGTGAACAATTTCTTTACAGCATCCAACAAACAGCTTTACACCGTTGATCGCTATATCGTCGAGCGCTCCGGATCTATCGAAGGCCACGTCAAAAATTGGGTGAGTTTATTTCGGTACCTCCAGCCAAACGGCAAGGCTGTAGATCTTTCTGCGTACAACTACGTGTCGTTCACGGCGTCTGGTACAGGACAGGTTCGCCTCATTGCTGAGAAGGCTAGCATCGAGACATGGGATCAGTACGGGTTTACGTTTGAACTTACAGAGGAGCCCAAGCGCCACAGCATTAGCTTCAGCGAAATGCGCAAAGAAGGCCGATTCGATGGCCGGTTTGAAGCAAACGACATCACGCTTCTGGCCTTTTATGCACTCGGAGATGGACAACAATTGCAGCCATTCTCCATGGACATAAATAACATCACATTTGGTGGTGCAGCGCAGGTAGCCGGCGAAGCATTGCCAACCCTTTACACGCTTGAGCAAAATTTCCCGAATCCGTTTAATCCGGTCACACAAATCAACTTCAGCTTACTCGAATCTATGCGCGTACGCCTGGCCGTGTATGATGTACTCGGACGAGAAGTCGCTGTGCTTGTAGATGGCTTGCAGGCAGCCGGCACACACCAGGTGCCCTTCGAAGCCGGCGATTTACCCAGCGGACTCTACATGTACCGCATTGAAACACCCCAAGGCAGCACTTCAAAAATGATGAGCTTGCTCAAATAGCCTGCGTTATACTTCCCGCTAAACAACTGGCAGCGGGACAAACGTTGCTGCGCCCGTTGGGATGGTTTTTGTCCCTTCAGGCATTTCTATTTCTGGCAGTGCGTATGTGGTCGACTCGCCGGCCGACAGAGGATTTGGCTCAGCCCACAAAGGTCCCTGATACGATCGCATCACCACATGATCACCTGAGCGCCCAAGGATATACGACCTATCAAGTGGCACTTTGCCATAAGGCGTGTCCAAGACATATTTCGGAATTGCAAAGCCTGTCAACCGTCCCTGCAACGCCTGCATAATTTCCAGTCCCTTTTCAATGGAGGTGCGAAAGGAGGCGGTGCCGCCAATTAACTGCGCTTGATAGAGGTAGTACGGCCGCACGCGCATCTTCACGAGGCCTTCGAGCAATGCCTGCATGACTTGCACGTTGTCATTGATCCCGCGCAAGAGGACGGTCTGGTTACCAACCGGCACACCAGCACGTAATAACCGGTCGATGGCGTCGGCAGCCGGCTGCGTCAACTCCTTGGGATGGTTAAAATGGGTATTAACCCAAATTGGATGATATCGGGACAGCATTTCACAAAGCGCATCGGTCACGCGGTAGGGCAACGTCACTGGTAGCCGCGACCCAAGTCGGATCACTCCAACATGCGGGATCGCCCGAAGCCTTGAAATAATCCATTCCAGGTTTTTCTCATTGAACGTCAGCGGATCTCCGCCTGTGAGCAGTACATCTTTGATTTCCGGATGTGCTGCAATATAGTCAATGGCTTCCTGCAGCTCGGCTTTATTCATGAACTGCTCAGCGTCTCCTACCATGCGCTTGCGCAAGCAATACCGACAATAGATTGCACACTCAGCTGTTACGCAAAATGCTACACGATCCGTATAGTTGTGAATCAGATTTTTTACCGGTGAATGGGCAACCTCTTCCAGCGGATCAACAACCCCAACAATGTCGGGCTGCATCTCAGACATCTGCGGCACCACCTGCCGGCGGATGGGGCACGTTGTATCGTCAGCATCCATTAGCGAAGCATAATATGGTGTAATATTCCACCGAAAGATGCCTTGTGTTGCCTCAATCGCGGCCATTTCATCCGCAGTAGGATTAATGTACTGTTGGAGGCTCTCCAGGCTATGCACCCGGTGCCGCATCTGCCAGGTCCACTTTTGCCAATCAGGGGTTTGCCAATCAGGGGTTTGGATGCCGTTCATATTCATTTCTACTATTACATACCGAGTCGTTTTAATCCCCTCTCTAGTACATTTGCGAGAAAGGTGGGATAAGACTGCCCCATCAATTCTGCAAGAATCGCAAAGGTACCATCCGGGGCAAATGTTGGCAAGGGATTGATTTCAAGAAACCAGGGTTTGCCGGCAGCATCTACCCTAAAATCCAGGCGTGCAAAGTCTTTACATTCCAGCTTGTTGTACACGGCAAGTGCATCATGCTGCAGACGAGCCTCCAATTCAGGATCGAGCGCCCCCCCCAGTTTGTATGCCAATTCAGGATTTTCAAAGCCCCGCCTGTCCAGTGCATGGAGGCCAATTTCAGTCTCCTTTTCTACAGCACGTTGTAAAGCCGGCAGCACTTCTGGCGGATCGTTTCCAACAACGGCCACTGTAAATTCTCCGCCCCCTGACACAAAAGCTTCAACCAGTACATCCTGCTTGTATTGTGCGCAGGTACGTTGCACCTGAATTTTCAGCGCATCGAGGGTTTCTACTTTGCTCGCAGGCGTAATGCCTTTGGAAGATCCTTCATAGCGAGGTTTCACAAAAAGTGGAAAAGGGGCCGGCGGCGCTTCCAACGCAGCTACGTCTGCCGCTGTGTATACGGCATACGCAGGGGTTCGGACGCCGGCTGCTATCGCCAGATCTTTTGTCCATGCTTTGTCCAGACTAAGCGATAACGTAAGGGCGTCTGAGCCCAAAAACGGAACACCTGCCATTTCAAGCAATATAGGAGCATAGGCTTCCCTGTTCCTGCTGTGCACATCTTCTGCAATGTTTACTGCTGCGTCGACTTTAAGATGGGGCAGTTGCCTGAGCAGTTCTCTCGCCGTACCTATCCTTATCGGTATATGCCCCAGTGATGTCAGTGCCGCGGCTATTGCTTCTACAGTAGCTTCGGGCTCAAACTCTGCATCCGCGTCTGTCGGGTCATTTGTTTGCCATGGATAAGACGCAAAAACGTCGTAAACAATGCCTATCTGCATAAAAGAGGAGGTTTAAGGAGCCAGCGTGATATGCGCTAAACTACTATTGCGCCAGTTATGGTTCATGGTTATCCTATATAACAACATTTCCTCTTAGTGCGTGGGTCTTCTCCCACGCTAGCAACTTCAATAGCTTGCTGTTCTCCAGGCAGCAAAAGTGATTCTCTCGTTGAGAGACTAAATACCCAAGCCGATGTCTTTAGTCTTTATGCTTACCGGCCTTCTGCTGCGCGTGATAGCTTTTTTCAAAGCCATCAATATGTTGCGCAAAAAAAGGGACTGGCGCCTGATTACATTGTCCGTAATCATTCTAATCACTGTAATAAATATGGTGATTCACCGTGGGGCAACGCTTTCAAACTATGATGCTATCCCAGTAGGATTCAGCTTCTCCAGCTTTCTTTATGGCGTGGCATTTCTGGTTGCGGTAAACCTACATGAACGCGTATTGAAGGCCTACAGTCAACAAAAACGCAAACTTTCAGACCATGTAAATCTGTTCGAGCAGTTTGCCTACTCAGCACCGCTGGCTTGCTTCATATTTCAGGACCAGAAAATTGTCTTCGCCAATCACGCTGCAACTACACTAACAGGATTTACCCACAAAGAACTCCTGGCACTGGAGCCCCACCTGATAGCTGCGCCAGATTCGCAGGACTACCTGGTCAATTTGAACACCAACGATGATGAGATCACCTCGATTGAAATAAGCCTGGAGCTGGCCCACAAAATGGGCGATACGCGGTGGGGACTCGCTTCGTTTGGCTCTGCAGCCTATAACGGCAAGCCGGCCACCGTGGGCACCATTCTCGATGTGACCAAACAGAAAACTGCAGAACAGGAAATCCAAAAAGCCGAGGAACGTATTCGTATTGCTACCAATGCGTCCAACACGGTTGTCTGGGATGTAGATTTAACAACAGAGACTTCGTCACTTGTTGTGCCCGTTAGCCTCGAAAACGAATACGACTTTATTGAGGGTATAAGCCGGGAAGAAATTCTACGTTGCGTATATGAGCCCGATCTTCCGGGCATGGAAAAAATTATTGAGGCAAGTTATCACGAAAAAACTGGCTTCAATATTGACTACCGCCGGTACAACAAAGCAGGTGAATTACGCTGGTGGCATCTCCAGGGTAAAGCCCAGTTTAACAACGAAGGCAAACCCGTTCGTCTCTCTGGTACCAGCCGATGTATCCACGAACAAAAGATTGCCGAAGAAGCCGTACAGGAAAACGAAGCCCGGCTGCGCATAGCCACGGAGATTGCCGGCATTCAGGTATGGGAATGGGAAATTGGCAGCGAAGAAGTCAACCATATTGAAAACGGCGACGACAATGCTTGTAAACAAGTCACAGGCTATGCTGACTTTGTTGAACGCTTACACCCAGATCACCGAGAACGCGTAATTGCCAGCGTGACCAATGCCATTACCAATGGGGTTCGATACGAAGAAGAGTTTTTACTAAGAGACAACAATGGAGAATATTTCTGGCAGTTATCGGTCGGCCAGATTCTCTACAATGAAAACGGCGAACCGGCGCAGATGATTGGCGCTGCGCTCGATACAACAGAACGCAGACAAAAAGAAGAACTGATCCGTTTCCAGGCTGACTTGCTGGATAAAATTGGACAAAACATTGTCTCGCAAAACAAAAAAGGCGAGCTCACCTACCTCAATAAGGCCGCACAAAAAGCATTTGGCATTGATCAAACGGGTGGTGGCAACGTGGATATTTCCAATCTCTTGCCAGACAACAAGCGCATAAAAGGCCATCCGGGCGTAATCGACACCCTACAGCAAGGCGAACAGTGGATTGGTGAAATAACCGCCCATACCCTCTATGGCACCTCGTTTCCTATTTTTCTGAGCGCATCCCCATTGTTCGATGAACAAGGCGAATACGACGGCTTTGTAGCGATTTCAACCGACATGAGCGCCTACAAAGAAATTCAGGTGGCGCTGCAGGATAGCGAAGAACGCCTCCGGCTCGCCCTCGATGCCGCAAGCCTGGTTGTTTGGGATGTTGACCTGACATCCGGCAATGTGGTACACAGCATTCCTTCGTCCATTAATGCAATAGAGGCTAAAAAATTCAACTCGATGCAAACCATTCTGAGCAGTTTTCATCCGGGAGACCAGGAGAAAGCTTCTTTTCAGGTGATGCAATGCATCGAGAAAAACAAACCGCTCTACATTGAGCACCGCTTCATTGATGAACACGGCGCCTTCGATTGGTGGCAAACCAGCGGCAAAATGTACAACGACCATGATGGCAATCCTACCCGCATGATCGGTACATCCCAGATGATCACCATCAGAAAAGAAGCTGAACTACAACTGCAACAACGCATGAATCAGTTGCAGGCGATTTACAACATCGCAGATGCAGTCAACAAAGGAGAATCTCTCGACTCTATTTATCTGACGGCAGCTGACGGCACTAAAAAAGCAATAGGCGCCAACAGAATAGCCATCTTAATCCTCAATCCAGAAACAGAAGAAATAGAATTTGCTTTCCATGATGGCCTCTCGGCTACCTACAGAGAAGCCATGATGGACCATTGCCCCTGGAATGGCACCGAGAAAGAACGTCTGACAGTTTGTGTTTCAGAAGGCGATTTGAATTCTGAACTAGGACCCCTGGCACCATATGCAGCGGAAGAAGGAATCCTGAGTCTCGGCGCATTCCCCTTGATGCATAAAGACAACTTGCTGGGCAAGTTTATGATATTCTTTGACGACACAGCGGAGGTCCCACTTACAGATAGACAGTTTGTATCCCGGATGGCCAACCACGTGACGCTGGCAATTGTCAAATACCGGAATGAAGAAACCCTGAAAGCGCGAACCATTGAGTTGCAAACCATTGCAGATACCATCCCCGATGCTATTTTCCGGATTGGTGATGACCTCAATATGAAATTCGCCAATAAAACAGTGCTTCAATCTTCCAACATGACCATGGAAGAGTTTACAAGGCTCGATGCTTACTCCTTTGGCTGTCCGCCTGATCTCAACAAGGAATGGATTAGCACAATTAAAAAGGTAATCAAAGAAAAGCGGGCCTATGAACTGGACTTCCAGATCGAGGACCCTGCTGACGGCACCAAACACTTTCAAGCATTGCTGGCCCCAGAGTCTACAACAGAAACGCAGGTAGGCTCAGCATTGGCCGTTATCCGAGATATTACAGAAGAGCGGCAGCTACAGCAAACCATCATCGATATCAGTGCGCGCCAGCAACGCAACATTGGCCAGGACCTTCATGATGAACTCGGACAGTTACTCACCGGTATAGGGTTTAAAATTGCCGGCCTGCAGCGCGACCTTGATGAACTCAACGACGACTGCGCAGAACAAAACCGGGACATTAGCCAGCTTGTAGAAAAAGCGATCAGTCAAACGCGTATGCTTGCGGAAGGGCTTAACCCCGTGACGCTCGAAGTGCATGGCATCAGGGCCGGCCTCGAAAAACTCGCGCTCAATACAGAAAATACGTTCGGCGTCTCCTGCCCGTTTACCTGTGATGAAGACTTTAATATAGAAGACGAAGAAACTGCTGTACAGCTGTACCGGATTGGGCAAGAGGCAATCAACAATGCCGTAAAACACGCGAGCCCAACCCAGATAGAAATATCCCTCAAACAAACCAACGGCAAAGCAGAACTCGTTGTCGAAGACGATGGCAATGGATTTACCCATGCATTGTCGGAGTCTGACGGACATGGACTACGCATTATGAACTACCGCGCACGCGTTATTGGCGCTGTATTTAGCATCGACACAGTCCCCAAAAAGGGCACTACCGTGCGTTGCACCTTTAAAAATAACACTATAGTGCAGCAGAAATAAAAAAAATATAGCTACTTTACGCTATAGATTTCACTGATGCCCAACCTTATTTTATTGAGCTAGAACTTAGACCCCAGATCGCAATGGCAATTCGAATTTTTCTTATCGATGACCATCCAATTGTGCGCGAAGGCATGGAACGGATGATTGATCGGGAAGCCGACATGGAAGTTTGCGGCGAGAGTGATGGTGGCGATACGACGCTGGACAAACTTTTGGAGAGCAACCCTGAAGTTGTAGTACTAGACCTTTCACTCAACCAGACGAGTGGCTTTGACCTGATTCACATCATTCAGAATCACTTGCCCAAAGCTGCTATCATTGTGCTATCGATGCATGATGAGAACCTGTACGCTGAACGTACGCTGCGTGCCGGTGCATCGGGTTACATCATGAAGCAGGAAGCGCCGGCAAAGGTGCTCAATGCAATTCGCAAAGTAGCCGCCGGCCATGTTTACGTAAGCGAGCAGATTTCCAAACGGTTGCTACAGGGTCTCGTAAAACCAACCAAGGATAGTCCTGTCGCTACGCTAAGCGACCGCGAGTTTCAGGTATTCCAGTACATCGGCGAAGGCCTGTCACATCAGGAAATTGCCGACCGGTTGAACCTTAGCATCAAAACTATCGAGTCGCACGTCGAGCGGATCAAGAACAAGCTGGGGCTAAAAAGCGGGCGCGAGTTGCTTCGCCACGCCATGGAGTGGGTAATCAGAAACCAGGGACCTGTGGGTGTATCCTGACTGCAGGATGGCGGGGACCTAGTGTAGCTGTACGTTTCGGATAAACCTGCGGACAGCAAAAGCCGACCCTATCCAACCCAGCGCCACGCCGGCAAGGGTTACGCCAACCACAAGCACAATCGTAAGCACCCGGGAGAGCGCCAGTTGTGGCAGATAGGCGGATAAAAGCGAATAGACTCCTATTACGAGTATACTCGCCAGCATACCTGCAATTAAGCCCTGGAGCACCCCTTCCACAATAAACGGCCGGCGAATAAAAGTATCCGTTGCCCCTACAAGCTTCATCGTTCTTATCAGGAGCCGGCGGGCATAAATGGTTAAGCGAATCGTATTGGCTACCAGGAAAATTGCCGCCAGAATCACTATCGACCCAAGTACAAGGCCAGTGGAATTGAGCATATTCAGGTTCTGATGCACCTTCGCCAGCACAGGCTCGTTAAAAACAACCTCCCCTACCCGATTCCAGCTCTCAAACTCGGCAATCAGTGCGTTCAAACTGTCTGGATTTGTGTATCGCGATTCAACCTGCACCCGAATAGACGAAGGCAAAAACGGCTCGTCGAAAAACAATTCAGCCCCTTCACCAAATTCTTCCTGAAAGATCTGGGTTGCCTGATCCGGAGAAATGTAGTCGGCTTTCAGCACCCCAAAGGTGGCTGAAGCACGCTCATGCAAAGCGCGAGCACGCGCAACTTCGATGTTGTCATCGAGATACACTTCAAGTTCACCGGCACGTTCTCGCAACCACTCGGATACCTGCCCTGCCTGGTAGCTGAGAATGGCAAACAATCCGATCAGGACCAGGGCGACGGCCATGGCGCTTGTGGAGGTAAACGTAGCAAACTTTGCCCTGCGAAAGCCGGCAAGGCCTTCACGCAAACTATAAGGGAGAAAAGACACGATCAGAAAATGCTAATGGTTGATCAGGCGATGTAGCAAACATGCATATACATTCACGCACATACAATGCCTAATTTGCTCAGAAGTGCCCAGAAATCCAAATTTATTGGACATGGCGACCAGAATGGTCAGATAACCAGCAGTCGTTGCGAACGACACCGGGTAAAGAGTTGCAGCACCTACTGGCCAATTTCTGCTCTGGGATAAGAACCCAACACTTTAACATCTGCAGCGATCTCCCCAAGATGACCAAGCGCACGTTTCACGCGTTCCTCTTCAACGTTGCCCTGAAGATCGATATAGAACACATACTTCCCCGGGCTCCCGACAAGGGGCCGGCTCTCAATTTTAAACAAGTCCAGGTCTCTCAAGGCAAACACAGCCAGACTTTTGAATAATGCACCCGGCACATTCTCTTGTACAGCGTACATGACCGATGTCTTCATCGCTTCAGCTGGCAGCCCGGCAGGTACCGCGTGGGCAGCGCGATCCTGGGTTTGGAGCGCGAGGAACCGGGTGTAATTCTGGTGATCACTTTCAATACCACTGGCGAGAAAGTCGAGCCCGTATTTTTCGCCGGCGCGGTTGCTTGCAATAGCTGCATGGCCACGAATCTGCTGTTCGGCAACCATTTTGGCTGCACCTGCAGTATCGTAAGCAGGGACCACCTCGGCAGCCGAAAGATGCTCACGGATAAAATCCTGACACTGACCGAGCGCCTGGGGATGAGAATAGACGTGCGTAACTTCATCCAGTTTTACGCCTTTGTTTACAAGCAAATGATGCTGTATACGCAGGTGCCACTCGCCAGTAATCATCAGGTCGTGCCGGCGAAGCAGGTCGTAATTGACATGCACACTGCCAAAGAGTGAGTTCTCAATCGGGATCACACCACTGTCAACCTCACCGCTTTCGACGCTCCTAAACACGTCATCAAAAGAAACTTTCGGATGCACACCTGCACCGGGAAATAGCGCATGTACAGCCTCCTCGCTGTAAGCACCCAATTCGCCCTGAAAAGCCACTTTCATGTTAACACCCCTCCATCTGAAACTTACATTTTTTCGGGGGCAGAAATCCCAAGCATGGTCAGGCCATTGCGCAATACAATACGCGTGGCATCTGCCAGCTTCATGCGCGCTGAGGCCAAGGCCGGCTCTTCTCCAACGATGCGGCATGCATCATAAAAACGCGTAAAGTAGGTGGCCACCTCATTTAGGTAATTGATCAGCCGGTGCGGCTCTTTTGACAATGCTGCGCTCTCAAGCACGCGCGGCAGTTCCAATAAAGCCTTGATCAACGTTTCTTCAGCTTCATGCCCAAGCAGGGTCAGGTCGGCATCATCCGTAAAATCAAACCCTACCTCCGAAGCCTTGCGAATAATAGAGCAAATCCGGGCATGTGCATATTGCAGGTAAAAAACCGGATTCTTTTCGCGCGCCTGCTTGGCCAGATCCAGGTCAAACTCCAGGTGCGTGTTGGGGGAGCGCATGAGAAAAAAGAAACGCGTTACGTCTTCCCCCACTTCATCCATCAAATCATCCAGGGTTTCGTACGTGGCCTTGCGGGTGCTCATTTTAACCTGTACACCTCCCCGTACCAGCGTGACAAACTGGTAAATGACCACTTCCACTTTAGACTTATCGTGCCCCAGCACCTCAACGCCGCTCAACACATCGGGATAGGTCGCGATATGATCCGCACCAAAAACGTCTATGATTTTTGAAAACCCGCGATCAAACTTGTTGGCGTGATAAGCTATATCAGGCAAACGGTATGTAGGCTCACCACTGCTTTTAATCAGTACTGTGTCTTTGTCTTTTCCGAAAGCCGTTGTTTTAAACCAGGTCGCTCCTTCAGCCTCATATGCCAGTTCTTTTTGTTTGAACTGCTTAACCACATCCCAAACAGCGCCCGAATCGTACAGCGTATTCTCGTTAAAGAAAGTGTCCATCTGAATGTTAAGCCGGCGCAAGGTCGACTCAATTTCCTTGAAAATGGCTTTTTCGGCAGCCTCTTTGAAAACCGACTCACCTTCCTCTTTGAGCAAGGCATCACCATGTGCTTCAGCCAGTTCACTGGCAATCTCGGTGATGTACGCGCCAAGGTACCCATCGTCGGGAAAAGAGGCCGGGACTTCAACTTCTTCGCCTTCGTTAACTTCGATTTGCTTAACCGGCTCGTCTTTGTTGACCAATGCGCGGTATCGGCCCCGTACCGACTGGCCAAGCACGCGCATCTGCCGCCCGGCGTTGTTGAAATAATATTCGCGTGTAACGTCGTACCCCATCCAATCCAACAGGTTGGCAATGGTATCTCCAAGCACAGCATTACGGCCATGCCCAACCGTAAGTGGCCCCGTCGGGTTGGCACTTACATATTCAACGATGGCGGTCTGGCCGGTACCGTAGTTGGTCCGCCCATATGCATCGCCAGCGGCTAGCAATGCAGCCAATTCATCGGTCAGGTAGGTACTGGCAAACCTGAAATTCAAAAAGCCGGGGCCCGCAACCTCAATCCCGCTGATGCGGGTTGTGTCTATGGGCTTCTGGCGCAGGCGCTCTGCCAGGTCTTCTGCGATGGCGCGCGGTGGCTTTCGCAAAAAACGGGCAAGCTTCATTGCTGCATTGCACGACAGATCACCATGCTCGGGATTCTGCGGCGTCTCCAGCTCTATTTCAAAATCAGCCGGCACGTCGTCGAACGCGCGCAGCACACTTTTCAGTTCGCTTGTAATGTATGCCTTCATCAATCTACCTAAGTGTCCTTGGGCTCAACACGTCCTGGTTCTGTGTTTGAACCATTCAGGGAAGAAAATCTCCCTGATAACGTACTGCAAAGCGGAAAATCCCTGTCGGTTTCTGCCTCACGGTATTTTAGAAAATGCACCCGACCATCCTATCCCACCAAATCAGGATTAAAGGGCGATGCGAAGCAAACTATTTACCAATACGCAGAACTCGTCGGCACCAAATCTCGTACACTCGGCGCACGCACTGACCACGCCTCCAGAACTCGCCCGACATCTGTGTCCGATAAGCTACACATAAAGCCTCCTGCACAGGCCATCAACAGGATCCTTTTCCTGCTTGCAACCTGTGCACTCGGATATATCAGTATGGTTATTTCGGGTGACATACCGATGGAAACTCGGATCATAATTGTTGCCTATTGTAACTTGTTTGCCATTTGCGTTTTTGCCGCGGCGTTACCGGGTGCACTCATTCCTGACGAAAAACTCTCCTTTCACCAACTGGTAAACACCTCACCACAACGCCTCTTCAACGACAGATTAGGACAGTGGCAGCCGGTTATCTTGTGCTTACTGATCCCCCCGGTGATTGCTTCGTTTTACGAACCGAGCAACCTCGGCGGAGATCTCTTCCAAAAGGCTTTGCTTGTTGCGTTTTCCTGGTTGATTATCGTTGCAACGGGGCTCTACAGTTTTCAGTATTACCTCACGATTGGCGCCAAGTCGCAGGCATGGCAAGAGGGGAAAGAGGGCGGATGGTGGGATAACGCCGTAGAATTCAATCCAAAACTGCAGCTTAACCTGCCCCGTGGCATGCTGCCGGCGTTGTTTGCTACGGCGCGGGTTTTTGTTGTGGGTATAATACCGCTGGTCGTTGGCCTCAAATTACGCCAGTTTGGTCCCTTGGCGCTTGTGCTCATACCTGCGGGCCTGGCGCTTGTCTGGACCGTTTTTCGCGCATCAAAACTTCGGCAGTCATTTGACCGCTACTATTACCACACCAACGCATTTTATACGGAGTTATTTAAACGCGGCAGCATCAGCATAACCGACCGGGCTCCTGTTTCTTATGACGCTGTATACTGGGTGCCAGCAAAATGGCGTGCCCACACATGGGCCAGCTTACTGCAATTTGACCGTGTGCTCCCCGTTGGAAGGTTTATGACCATAGGCGTTGTTGTTTATTGGATTCTCTCCACACAGAACCCACCTGGGACGCCTGTCAACTCCGCATTTTTACTACTGATGCTCGTCACAAAAAACCTGACGGTGGTTACCCTAACCAAACCTCGACTGGCACCAAACCTGATTGAAGCGACGTTTCAATCAAAACCTGGCTGGAGTATGACAAGGTTTTTTGTAAACCTGCGCTGGACGATGCCCGCGGGACTCGCCCTCCTCTCGGTTGCCTTTTTTTCAAGCCAGCTATCTTACCTGACTGTTGGCCTGTGGGTGGCCGTTGATGTGATACTCGCTTTCCTTGCAGCATGGGGCATTACCTACTTCAACCATAAATTTCAGAGAACCCGCCTTGCAGCCTGAATCACGACATAACCTTACGTTGTCAAACGTATCCAAGCAATACGGTCGGGGTGTGCCTGTAATTGATAGTTTCTCGCACGACTTTGAAGCCGGCACAGCAACAGCCCTTACCGGGCCTAATGGATCAGGGAAAACAACTTTGTTGCGATTGCTCGCTGTAACATCGTTCCCGAGTAGCGGTGTTATTTCATTTGCCGGCAAATCTATCCACGAGGCACCGTATACCTATTTGCAACACGTCGGTATTGTACACGACGAATCTGCACTACCAGAGTATATGAGCGCCGTTGAGTTGCTCGAATATGCACTGCGCTCGCGCAACAAATGGACGTCCAATAGTCCTGCTGAAATTGACCAACTGCTCGACAGTCTGTTACTGGATGAGCGCCGACAAAACCTTATTGGCACCTATTCAAGCGGCATGCTCAAAAAAACCCAGATTGGGATGGCGCTCGTGGCCGCGCCGGCTGTCTTGCTGATGGATGAGCCCTTCCGGGGCTTGGATAGCGAGAGCCTCGAAGCTGCCACGACACGTTTTGAAGCGCTAAAGAAAAAAGGGAGCCTGATGGTTATTGCCAGTCATCGTAAAGACATGTTGTCCTTGCTTTGTGACAGCTATATTGATCTGGCCTCCCACCAAACCCAACAACCCTCCAATACCACCGCATGAATCCTCCTGCGTCTCTTTCGGACATCGACTGGTCTACCTGGCAAGCCAAAGACACCGCTACCCTTGCGTTTGTCATCAAAGAAGGGCAGATTTTGCTCATCAGAAAAAAACGTGGTCTGGGCGCCGGCAAAATCAATGGCCCCGGGGGCCGGCTGGAGGCCAATGAAACCATCGTGGCGTGTGCCATTCGCGAAGCGCAGGAAGAGCTCGGTATCACACCGATCAATCCGGTAAAGCGGGGAGAATTGAAGTTTCAGTTTGCTGACGGATACTCGATTCACGTCCATGTTTTTCGTGCAGAAGACCTGGAAGGAACGCCCATAGAAACAGATGAGGCCATTCCTATTTGGGCCGGCCTCGATGCTGTTCCTTATGATGAAATGTGGGAAGATGACGAGATTTGGATA
The DNA here is from genome assembly GCA_039111535.1 of Bacteroidota bacterium. Classification (NCBI taxonomy): domain Bacteria; kingdom Pseudomonadati; phylum Bacteroidota; species Bacteroidota bacterium. Next base: position 35,307 of record JBCCIM010000037.1, read on the forward strand.
CCACACCTGATTGCCGGCCGTACCTTTGCCGGCCGCTTCATTTTTGACGATGACAAAATGCTCGACCACGTCCTTGATGCATTTGAAAACGACGCGCCGATGCCATGATCGAATGTCCGTCTTGTGCACTTGACATCGAACGCAACACAGAAACTTGCCCATACTGCGGGTATGAGATTCCAGTACAAAAAGCTGGGTTGAATTACATTGCTGTTCTGGCTGTGCTTCTACTGTTGTGGCCGCTTTTCAAACTCATCACGTACCTTCTAGCCTAACCGTCTGATTTACTGCTGGATCTTTCGCTTGCAATTGGCACCTGCCTTTTTGCATTTTTCTGATACCCTAAAGCAATTTTAATACTACCGTGCGCACATTGCCCATCCCGGATACGCTGCTCGGCGGCCTGAGCATCGAAGCCTTTCTCGAAGAGTACTGGCAGAAAAAACCACTGTTGATCAGGGGCGCGTTGTCTGCGTATACGTCGCCCATCAACAAAGAAGACCTGATGCAAATTGCTTGCGAAGATGACGCTGTCGCACGCATTATTCTGGAAAAAGATGGCGATTATCCATGGCAGTTGCTTTACGGCCCGTTTGAGGAAGACTTTCATGACATGCCCGTATCGCACTGGACCTTGCTCGTCCAGGAAGTAAACCGCTATGTGCCGGAAATAGCACAGCTGCTGGACGCATTCAGGTTTATCCCGTCTTGGCGCGTTGATGATGTGATGGTCAGTTACGCACCAGAGCATGGCGGTGTTGGCGCGCACGTTGACAACTACGATGTATTTCTCCTCCAGGCGATGGGCCATCGTCGCTGGCAGATCATGAATGATCCCATCAAGGAAGAAATCCTTGTGCCAGATCTTGATGTGAGCATGCTGCAAAACTTTCGCCCGGAAGAAGACTGGGTATTGGCACCTGGCGACATGTTATACCTCCCCCCCCGCGTTGCGCATAAAGGGGTCGCGCTGAATGAATGTATGACGTACTCGGTTGGCTTCAGGGCGCCTTCGCACAGCGACATCCTGTCGAATTACCTTGGGTACGTTGCTGAGCAAATCGATCCGCTACTGCGCTACAGCGATCCGGATCTCCAAATGCCGGCCCATCCCAGTGAAATTGATGCCCAGGCACTGGCCCGAATCAGAAAAGTAATCCAGTCGGCACTACACGAAGACCGGCTCATTGACGAGTGGTTCGGGCAATTTGTAACGGAGCCAAAGCGTGATGTGTATGCATTCCCGCTAGACGAACCGGTGCAAGCTGATGCGATCAGGCAATACCTTGAAGGCGGCGGCCAACTCAAGCGATTCTCGGGCGCGACCTTTGCCTTTATCACAGAAGAAAGTGGAGACGCCCAATTGTTTGTCAGCGGCATGTCCTTGCTATTCCCGGCCCCCATTGCGGCAAGTGCGCCCATGCTTTGCGAAGCACCAGAGCTCTCCCAAAAATCGATGGCTGTGTTTCTGGAAAGCGAGACCTTCCTCGAATTGGTGGTAGATCTAGTCAATGAAGGGTTTCTGGAAATGGCCGCTTAAACAGACTACACAAGAGTTTTGAACAAAAATCCGTCAAAATCCAGACAAAGGGCTCCCTGGCGAGACAAGATCCATGAGGTGATCTTCGAAGCGGATACACCGTCAGGCAAGTTCTTTGACATGCTGCTGATCACGTTGATCTTGCTGAGCGTGCTGGCTGTAATGCTGGAAAGTGTTGCCTCGATTGAATCCGAGTACGGCGAAATTATCCGGATTGCGGAGTGGTTCTTCACCATCGCATTCACCATTGAGTACGTCCTGCGATTGGTTAGCGTTGATTACCCAAGCAAATATGCACGCAGTTTCTTTGGCCTTGTGGATTTGCTTGCCATTATCCCTACCTATTTGAGTGTCCTTATCCCTGGCACGCAGTTTCTGCTTGTCATCCGGTTGCTGCGTATCTTGCGCGTATTCCGGGTGCTCAAACTGGCCAAGTACATGGCAGAATCGCAGGTACTCACGCAAGCGCTCTGGGCCAGCAGGCGTAAAATTACTGTCTTTCTGTTCACCGTCCTGACGCTGATTGTTATCCTCGGCTCCCTGATGTACTTCATCGAAAGCGATGAAAATGGCTTCACCAGTATTCCGCGCAGTATTTATTGGGCCATTGTAACCATGACGACCGTCGGGTATGGCGACATATCGCCCCAAACCCCTCTCGGCCAGGCCCTTGCGTCGGTGGTCATGATTATGGGGTACGCAATTCTTGCGGTCCCTACGGGTATTGTGAGTGTGGAAATTGCGCGTGCAGATGCAGACCTGACCTCAACCAAATCCTGCCACGCCTGTAGCCTCGAAGGCCACGATCAAGATGCTGTATTCTGTAAGTATTGCGGAGAAGCGCTCTAGCAGTTAAACTAGCAACACGCTAAACGGGTTTGCTGTCTGCTTGGGCATAGCAGCATACAAGCAACAGCACCCAACACCAGAACTCCCAACCAGATGGCAGCAACGCTGGAAAATCGCGTAGTGCTGATTACGGGCAGCACCACGGGCCTGGGCAAAGCCATGGCCATGGCCTTTGCAAACCAAGGGGCCAGGGTGGTTATGAACTACCACAACAACCGGGCACGTGCAGAGGCAGCTTATACATCCCTCAAAGAAACCGGTACAGACACCCTCCTGTTACAGGCGGATGTAACCGACGCAGCCAGTGTTGGCCGGATGTACGATGAAATTGCGCAGAAACTCGGGCCTGTAGATATTCTGATTCCCAACGCAACACCAGATCAACCCCAGCGCCCAATAGAAGCATACGACTGGGCCCTCTACCAGTCGATGATCGACTTTTTCTTGAAAAGCCCGTTTTTGCTTACACGCGCATGTTTACCGCATATGAAGCAGCAAAAATGGGGGCGGATTATCAATATTACCAGCGAAGTATTCTCATTGGGCGTCACCCCATTTACCGCCTATGTTGCTGCCAAAGGTAGTCAGGTTGGATTTTCAAGGAGCCTTTCCAATGAATTGGCCCCACACGGTATTACCGTTAATATGATCTCTCCGGGATGGATTCCTGTTGAAAGACAGCCTACCTGGGCATTCATATTTGCCCCGTCCATATACACCTGCCCACCATGATCGTGAATC